>CAZSUE010000281.1:0-6502 GCA_964609045.1 uncultured archaeon
GACCGTTATGCCACCTACAACGGCTCGAACCCGTACTGGTGCCCTGCGACCTTCAACCTCATCCCGCATGTCGAGTACGAGATCGGCGGCTACGCGCTGAAGGGCGGCATCTACTCGCTCCCCACCGCGCTCCAACGACTGGCCACCGACCGCGGCGCGCAGTTCCATTTTAATACCGCCGTGGAGCGTATCGTCGTCGACAATGGTCGGGTCACCGGCGTCCGCGTCGACGGCGAGACCGTCCCGTACGATACCGTCGTCTCCAACGCCGATGTGACCGATACCTACCGCACGCTGCTGGATGATACGCGATCGAAACCGGCGCGCAAGTATCTGGACCTCGAGCCGTCGTCGTCCGGCGTCGTCTTCTACTGGGGCATCGATCGCCGGTTCGATGCGCTCGCGGTCAATAATATCTTCTTCAGCAGCGATTACAAGCGCGAGTTCGACGATATCTTCACCCGCCAGCGATGCCCCGTCGAACCGACGGTCTATGTCAATATCACTGCGAAGGTGGACCCCTCGGACGCGCCGCCGGGCGGTGAGAACTGGTTCGTTCTCATCAACGCGCCCTATATCGCGGGCCAGGACTGGGCCGCCGAAGTGGCGCGGGTACGGCGCGCGACGATCGAGCAGCTCTCACAGAGGCTCGGAGTGGACCTCGAAGCGCATATCGCCTGCGAGGAGACCCTCACCCCGCCTATGATCGAGCGGCGTTATTCCGGGAACAAGGGCAGTATCTACGGCATCTCGTCGAACGAGCGCGCGGCGGCGTTCCGTCGCCAGCAGAACCGCTCGAAGGAGTATCGAGGGCTCTATTTCTGCGGCGGGAGCGCGCACCCCGGCGGCGGCATGCCACTGGTCACGCTCTCGGGCAAGCTCACCGCGGAGCTGATCGAGAAATATGAGGGATAATGGGCCACCGGGGGAGCCACCAGGGGAGCCACCGGGGAAAAGGCATCGGGGTCGAGGTGTTGAAGCCCGTGCCAAACGCGAGGGACGATGCGATGCGGAGGCTGGTCGCCGACGCCGCGGGCGATGCTCAGAAATCGAAGATGTCGTCAATATCGACATCGACCGGCAGCGGCTTGCTCCGTTCGTCACGCTCGGCGTTTTCGTCCTCGGACTCGTCACCGGGTTCCACGATATCGGCCGCTGGAGCGTCGGCGTCGGTTTCCTCGAGGTCGAGTTCTCCCTCATCGACATTGACATCGACATCGACATCAAGCGGTGTGGCATCGAAGTCCCAGAAGTCCTCGCCGAAATCGCTATCGAACTCCTCATCGGCGGGATAGGCGTCCGCACCCAGCCCGAACCCGTCCTCCAATGCTTCGGGCCTCTCCATCGAGTCGGGCGGTCCTGAGAGCGTCGTCAGATCGGGTTCCAGTGCATCGTATCCGTCATCGAAAGGTTCCTCGTACTGCTCGTCCTCGCCGGCGTACCCCTCGTCGGCGCGATCACCTTCATACTCGCTCTCATATCCATCCTCCTCGTCATGATCATAGTCATGATCATAGTCATGATCATAGTCATAGTCATAGCCATGATCGTGATCGTGCCCATATACCTCGCCATGTGCAGCCCCAGGTGCGCCGTACGGTGCCCCGCTAACATGAGATCCCGCTTCCGGTTCATGTGCGTATTCATATTCATACTCATATCCATGTTCATATTCATATTCATTCTGCCCGTTCTCATCAGGCCGGCGTTCACTCGATACTTCATGACCCGCCTCATCGTACTGACCAAACTGGTCTTTGGGAGGTGCAATTGCGGGCGCATGTGCGGGATGAGGTGGCTGTTGAGGCGGTATACCGGCGGGAGGGAGCGATGCACCGCAACCGGGACAAGCGCGCCATTGGGGCTCTATAGGCGCGTTGCATCGCGGACAGCGGCCCTGATGCATCCCCATCTCATGTTGCGGGGTTTGTGATGGTTGTGATGGTTGTGGTGGTTGCGATACTTCGGGTGCTCGATGTCGGCGCCGAAGGAGGAGAAGGAGTGCGACGACGACGACGATGATGGCGGCGACGACCAGTAGGAGATAGAGCATCGGCAACCCCGCTATTTCGCGACCGAGGAGCCCATTCTCGGCACCGTCCTCGTCAGTAGTGTCTCCTTCGCCGTCGGTAGCGTCCGTATCGTCGCCGATGTCCTCTTCACCAGCCGCCACCGCCGCACGCTTGAGCGCGTTATCGATGGTCCCGGTGTTGGAATAGGTCACCGAGTCGAAGGTCCCGTTCCCGTTGGCGTCGATGAGGAGCTGGATCGCCTGCGGGTCGCCCTCTGCGAGCTTCGACCAGCGGATCCGATATTGATCGACGGCGCCGGCGGTGATCGCGATATCCGTGGCGGTTACGGTGGTGGCCTCGTCGGCGGTGGTTCGGGTGACGACGAGCGTATAGTTCCCGCTCATCGTACCGTGCACCCTGATCTTGAGCCCGGTGGCAATATCTTCGCCGGTGAGCGTATAACGCGCGCGTTGTGCGTTGGCGGTGACGATCGTGCCCGCTGTAAGCTCCTCGAACCGGTCGCTGTCGGCATACCCGAGACGGTTGCCGTCGGTATCGATGACGAGCGTTTCGCAGGGGCCGGTACAATCCACGGTCACGCTCTCCGTATCCGGCTCGCTCTCGACGAGCGTTGGACCGGTGTGGGGTCCGATGCCGGTGGTGGCGTTCAGGTCGCCGTCGGTGGCGAGGAACCGGAACGCATGCGGGTCGCCCAACGCGACGCTCCCGCGCGCAACGGTGGTGGACGCAACGTAGCTCTTGCCGTCGGTGACATCAGTATCGGCGGCGTCCTCCTCGGTCATGGGGATGGGTGGATGGTCGTCGATGATGAGCTGCGGATAGCCCGGTGCGGGCAAGTCACCGTCGGCGTCGGTATAGACCACCGAGAACTGGAAGATGGTCTGCGCGCCGGCCTCCGTGGGTGTCACCGTCGCGCCGGAGAGCTCGGGGGGGTAGCTGGTAATGGGACCGGTGAACGGCCCCCGCGGCGCGGCGTCGACATACCCGTCCGAGCCGGTGAAGCGGTAGGTGTGATCGCCCTCGAGCAGGAGCGTCTCCACCGTATAGCGCTTCCCGTCGGTGGTATCGGTATCGGCGGGGTCTGTTTCCTCCATGCTATAGGAGAACCCGTCGATGATTGCGGCGATGGCGCCAGTTGGTGGGATATCGCCGTCGGGGTCAACGAGTTCCACCGTGTAGGTGAAGCTCGAGCCGGGTGTGGCCACGGCGGGCGAGACGGACGGCGCGCGAAGAGAGGGGCGGCGCGTGACCGTGGGACCGGTCTGTTCGTCCGCACCCAGTTGCGCGAACGCGATCCCGTCGCTGGCTACGAACCGGTAGGTATGCTCGCCGAGACCGGGGCGGTACTGGACGCGATAGACCTTCCCGTCGGTGACATCGGTATCGTCCGGATCGACGGGGTCCATCTCGAGCTCAACCTTTCCGTCGACGATCAGTTTCGGATAGCCCGCCGTTGGCAGCTCGCCGTTGGCGTCACGGTAGCGGACGGTGAAATTGAAGCGCGTCTCGTTGGTGCCCACGAGCGGGTTGACCGCACCGTCGCGCAGTTCCGGTGCAATGGTCACCGTGGGGCCGGGAACGGTCTCGCCATGGCCCTCGGCCCAGTCGAACTCGTCGCGCGCGGTGAAGCTGAAATTGTGATCTGTCCCGCTCTGGAGCGTGGTGGTGTAGTAATAGGTAACGCCCTCGGTGAGGTCTTTTGCGGTTGTGGCGGCGGTCATGGTCACGCCCGGCTTGCCGTCGATGGAACACTTCGGATAGCCCGGTGAGGGGGGCTGTGCGTCGCGGTCGCGGTAGGTGACGGTAAAATTGAAGAGTGTATCGGCGGAGCCGGTGGAGGGTGTCACCGTTGCGTTGAGGAGGAGCGGTGCGCGCGACACATAGGGCCCCTGCTGAAGTGCGGTTCCGATTTGCGCGGCGAGGAACCCGTCGCTGGCGCTGACGACGAAGGAATGCGCCCCCCCTTCGGGCAGATCGGTGGCGTAATAGTATAGCTTGCCGTTGAGGTCGTCCACCGTCCGGTCGCTGGGGTCGGCCTCGACCATGGAGGCTGGGGTTTTGTTATCGATGGAGATGGTCGGGTCGCCCGCGGCGGGGAGGTCGTCGTCTGCGTCGTGATAGCGCGCGGTGAAGTTGTAGCGGTCGCCCATGGAGCCGATGGCGGGCGTGACGGCGAGCTGGCGCAGCTCCGGACGGTGGGTCACCACCGGCCCGGTTTGGACGGCGGTACCGCTTATTGCGTTGGAGAGCCCGTCGCTTGCGCCGAAGCGGTAGGTATGGGCCCCGAACGAGAGTGTGGTGGAATAGGTATAGTCCTTCCCGTCGGTGGGGTCCGTATCGCCGGGGTCGGTCTCGGTCATGCTCACTGGCGCGTTCCCGTCGATGGCGATCGTCGGGTCGCCTGCGGCGGGGAGGTCGCCGTCGGTGTCGCGATAGGTGACATTGAAGGTGAAAGTGGTGGTATCGGTGCCGACATCGGGCGTATGCGACGCGTCGACGAGCTCGGGGGAGAAGTTCCAGATGGGTACCTCGGGGTCGAACCATCCGACGATGCGTGAGGCGAGGTCGGCGCGCGCGGTGAACTGGCTGATGGATCCGAGCTCGAACGCGCAGACCACGACCTTATAGGCGCCGTCGTACCGGAGGGCGTTGTATTGGGTATGGTTCGCGTTTTGCCAGAAGATGCCGCTTGCGCCGCTGGCGGGGGTGATGGCGTCACCGTAGTCGTTGATGAGCGACGAGCCGGTCTCGTAGCGCGCGCCGTCGGTGATGGGGTCGCCGTCGACGCCGATGAGCGGTGTGGGCGTCCCCACATCGTCGCTCTTGGACGCGATATGGAGATAGTCGGAGACGAACGCGTTCGATGCGGGGTCGAAGAACGCGCTCCCACCGTTCTCGTCGGGGTCGTAGAGCGCGTCCTGCCCGATGAGCCAGAGGGAGTTGCCGGCGTCGAGGTAGGACGAAAGCGCACTCTGGTCGTCGGTGGTGATGGTATCTTGGGAATTGTACGAATAATCGTTCCCGGTCTGCCAGATGACGAGGTCGTACGCGTCGAGGTCCGCCGCCGTGGGCGTAGCTCCCTCTGCGTAGACATCCCATATATCGTAGAGGTAATTATTGGCGTCGAGGGCGGGCTGGTAGAAGACGGATTCGAACGCGTCGCCCGCATCGTCGTCGACGAGAAGGATGCTGGGTATGACGCCCTGGATGGCGAAATCCCGGTTCGTGTTATCGTTGCCTTCCGTGAACGCGATATCGTTGAGCTTGCCGACGGTATAGCGCGGGAGGAGCGCCTTGAGGTCGTAGTTCGCGGTGACCAGTCCGGTGAGGCGGTAGCTGCCGTTGGCGTCGGTCGTGGTTTCGCGTACCGGCTGGATGGTGCCGTTGCGGATGGCATGGACACGCGCGCCTTGGAGCGGGTTGCCCGCGCCGTCGCGCACCGTCCCGGCGATGATGGCCGAATAGAGCGAGAGGTCGACGCCGGTGGTGTTCTGGTGCGCGGCGACGGAGATGCCGGTACGAGTGGAGGGGTCGAACCCGCGCTTGGCTGCGCGGATATCGTAGGTCCCCGCCGGCAGTCCGGTGATGGTATAATGGCCGGTGGCGTTGGTGGTGTCGGCGCCGCGCACCACCGAGGGGGGCCCGTCGGCGTAGGCGTAGACTGCCGCGCCGGTGACGGCGTCGCCGTTGCGGTCGGTGACGCGGCCAGTGACCCGCGACGGCGTGGGCTGTGGGAGGAACCAGTCCACGGTGCGGTAGAGGGCGATATCTGCGGCAGTGTAGCTGGGATAATAGACCGCGAACCACATGAGCGCGAAATAGACGAGCGAGGCGCTGCTGGCGGAACGCGTGGCGCCGTATGTGCCGCGAGAGGTCCATTCGTAGACGCCGGTGGCGCCGTCGCGCGTCTGCAGCTCGTCGAGGTGGTTTTCGTCGGCGGGGTAGACCGCGATCTCCTCGCCGGAACCGTATGGGTCGCCGATCGGGTCGCCCGTGACGCCCTCCAGAACAGTATAGCCGTCGGGGGCGGTGTACCCGTCGGATGCATAATCGACATGGAGCGTGTTCTGGTACCAGCTATTGAAGGTCTCGTCGTCGTCGACCCCCTGATCGGTGAGGTCGGTATTGGCGTCGAACCCGATATTGGATCCGATGAGGACGAGGTGGCCGCCGCCGCCGAGATAGTTCTCGATTGCGAGCCGGTCGGTGGAGGTGAGGGTCTTGGAGTACTCGTACCCGCAGACCCAGATCACGATCTCGTAGGAACCGAGGTTTGGGAGGCCGTTGCTGCGGCTATGCTTCGTATAGACGAGATCGATGTCCTTGAGCGTCTCGGTGACGAATGCGACATCGCCGGTATCGCCGTCGTCTGCGATGACGAGGACCTCGAACGGCGCGCCCGACACGTCCGCTTGGTCCGGCTGGGTTTTGAACTGGTAGAGCGCACCGCCGTTATCGTCGACGATCTG
>CAZSUE010000282.1:0-6491 GCA_964609045.1 uncultured archaeon
TCTTCAGATCAACGAGCCAATTTATTTATAGCGAGACCCGGCTGCGACCATACGAACGATTCTTGTCACACTCCGCACGGAGGCCCCTCCTATGACTCACACCACCCACATTCACGATCGCGCCCCGGACCACGCACATACTTTATCCACCACCGAACCGACAGCGCTGGCGCTGACCGTTCTCACCATCGCGCTCCTCCTCGCGCTCATCGGTACGGCCATGGCCAGCGTCACCACCTCCCGCACGCGCGCCGATGCGCACGACATCGCGGTCACCGCGCTCGATGCGCCCGCCAGCGTCGAGGTCGGCACCACCGTCGCCATCGACGCCACCATCCGCAATAACGGCACGGCGAACGAGACCGGCGTCACCGTCCAGCTCACCTATAACGCCACCCTCCACGACGAAACGACCATCGAAGCGCTTCCCAGTAACAGCACCGCGAATGTCACGCTCCTATGGACACCCACCCGCGGCGGCAGCTACACACTCACCGTCGCCGTCCCGCCGACGACCGGCGAGACACAGCTCGCAAATAACCAGCGCAACACGACGCTCACCGTCACCGCACCGGAACTGACCGCAACGCCCGCGCCGCTCGCGATCACGCTCCCCACCGGCACCACCGACGAGACCGTACTGACCATCGAAAATACCGGCACGGCAAACCTGTGCTACACGCTCGACGCCACCATCCAAACGGACCGCACACCGCGCATCGGCATCGTCGACGAGGCCAACGCTGCCACCTACCGCACGCTCCTTTCCGATCTCGGCTTCGATTGGATCGAGGTGCCCGCCACCACCAATGCAAGCTGGCTCAGCGCAAATATCGATATCCTCCTGCAAGATGACCATTCGGGGAACTACCTCAGCGTCGCACAATGCAACGCGTACCGCACCGCGTTCGCAAACGGCGTCTCGTTCATTATCTCCGCAGACGACGGCTCCACCAGCCCGTATCGCAGCGAACTCGCCGCACTCATCGGCGCCACCACACTCAACGATACACCCGAGAGCCAGACCACCACCATCACCGCTGAGCATTATCCCTCCGGCGACCCCACCGGCATCGCGGGCCGGATACTCGATTTCGGGCAGACGGATCAAGATTTCATAGAACCCGCCAACAGTACCATCCTCGATACCGCCAACGAGGTATCCATCCTCGACGAGAACAAAACCACCGTCCTCTTTCTCGGCGATACGGTCGGTGATGTCTCCGACCTCTCCGCCACCGGCACGCTCGGCCAGCTGATCCAGAGCTATCTCGCGCTCTGGCAGTACCAACATTATCCGACGCTGACCGAGGCCACGCTCACACCGTCCAACGCCACCGTCGACGCCGGCGACGAGACCAATATCACCGTCACCGTCGACGCCGGCCGGCTCGACCCCGGCCTCTACCCCGCAGTGATCAATATCGACTCGAACGACCCCGCCACGCCCATGCGACGCCTCCCGTTCGATATCACCGTCAGCGCGGTGGAACACGATATCCGTGTCGAAACCCTCACGGCACCCACCGAGACCGGTGCACATCGCATCACACCCGTCCAGACCCAGATCGTCAACCAAGGCACCACCGCAGCGTCGAATATCAGCGTTAAACTCGGCGCAAACCAAGCCACGGTCAATTCCACCACCGTCGACGCCCTCGACCAAGGCGAACCGGCGAACATCACCCTGAACTGGACACCCACCGCCACCGGCACATACAATATCAGCATCACCGTCCAGCCCGTTACCGGCGAGACCGTCCTCTTCAATAACGCCATGAACACCACCATCGCGGTCCTCGCCGAGCCCATCGCCTCGCTCAACCGGACCGGCATCGCGTTCGCGCTCGACCACGGCACCACCGCTCATGCCAATATCACCCTCGAGAACCCCGGCCTCGAACCGCTCCATTACACCGTCCTCACCACCGAGGATCAAAGCGAGACATTCCCCACCACCGACCCCGATCCGAGCTTCTGGGCCGCGTTCAACGGCGCAGCGATCAACGACCTCGCACGCAACCCGCCGTCGCCGCCCAATGCGCTGAACCTCGACGGCAACGGCGAGAGCGCCACCACCGCGCCCGTCGACCTCGCCAACTCCACCGGCGCCACCGTCAATTTCCATTACCAGCTCGGCGGCGACGGTGACGCACCCGAGAGCGGCGACCATCTCGACCTCGAATATCGCAATACATCGGGCGAATGGTCGCTCCTCTGGCAGACCTTCGGCACCGGCAGCGCGAACGACTGGTTCGACGCCGTCGACCTCACGCTCCCGCCGGACGCGCTCCATCCGTCGCTCCAGCTCCGCTTTTCGAGCCACGGTACTGCCGGCTACGACGATTTCTTCGTCGATACGATCACACTCTCAACCGACTGGCTGCCCCCGTGGCTCACCGTCGCGCCAAACTCGGGCTCCGTCGACCCGTCCGGCAGCACCGAACTCCGCTTCACCGCAGAAGCAACCGACCGCGCCGTCGGCACCTATCACGCAACTATCCCGCTCGAGACCAACGACCCGCGCAATCCACGGCGGCCAGTCGCCATCGAGCTCACCGTCTCACGCGCCGCGCACGACCTCACCGTCGAGACGCTCGAAATACCGCCCTCGACCAAGGCGAACCGCGCCGTCATTGTCAATACCACCGTCCGCAACAACGGCACCACCGACGAGACCGGCGTCATCGTCGAACTCCGTATCGACGGGCAACTGGAGAACGCCACCGCACCGTTCGCGCTCGACGCACTCGAACGCGCCAATATCACCTTCGAATGGACCCCCTTCATCGGCGGCGACCTCACCGTCACCACTCGCGCGGTGCCCCTCGCCGGCGAGAGCTTCCTCACCAATAACCGCAAGAATGCCACGCTAGAAAGCCGTATCGAGCCGGATGTCGACATCACACCGAACGCATTCACGCTCACCGTGGAGCAAGGCACAAAGAAGAATGCCACGGCGACCATCACGAACGACGGGCTCGCCGCGCTCAATTGGTCCATATGGGAAGCACCCGCGTTCAACGAGACCTTCCCCGCCACCCAGTTCGAGAGCGAACGCTGGAGTGCAAACGGCACGCCCACCGTCGACGCCTTCGGCGATGCCATGCCCTCACCACCGTACGCGCTCAAACTCAACGGCGATACCGATATGATCACCAGTCGAGTACTGGACCTCGACGGCGGACGCAACTGCTCCATCGCGTTCGCGTACCAGCGCGCCTACGAGAACGGCGAGCCGCCAGATGCCGGCGATCATCTCCTACTCGAGTATCGCAATAAAAGCGGTATATGGACCGAGCTCTGGCGTATACATGGGAACGGCTACGCCGACGCCGCATTCCACTGCGTCGAAATCTCGCTCCCCACCGACGCGTATCATGGTACCTTCCGGTTCCGGTTCTCCGCGCACGGTAACTCCGGCCCCTACGACGATTTCCTCCTCGACGATATCGCGCTCATCACGCCGCACATCCCGGACTGGCTCACGGTCACACCTCCCAACGGCACCGTCGCGGCCCACGGTGGAGCGTCGAATTTCACGCTCACCGTTGCACCCGGCACCATCGCCCCCGGGCTGTACGCGAACACCGTCGTCCTCGCCACCAACGACCCCGCCCAGTCGAGCATCCTCCTCGATATCGACCTCGAGGTCCGCCCCGCCGCACATAACCTCGCCCTCCGCACGCTCGAGCTACCGAACTGGGCGCAAGCGGGCCAGCCAGTGGCGGCGACCGCCGCCATCGAGAACAGGGGCCGGTCGAACGAGTCATCGGTCACCGTCGCGCTGGTGGTCGACGGCGCGACGGTCAACACCACCGCCGCGTTCGCGCTCGATGCGGGCGCCACCACCAATGTGACGCTCGGGTGGACACCACCCCACGCGGCGAACTATACCGTCACCATGCGCGTTCTCCCCGATCCCGCTGAGAACATCACCGCGGACAACCAGCGCAATGCCACCATCACGGTCACCCTCGAGCCGGACATCGCCGTCGAGCCACCCACGCTCGCGTTCGACCTCCGGCACGGTGACAGCGCCACAGAGTCGCTCAATATAAGCAACGACGGACGCGATACGCTCAACTGGTCAATTCCCACTGATGTCGTCTACGACGAGAGCTTCCCCACCACCACATTCGACAGCTCCTTCTGGGCATTTACCAACGGGTCACCCGCGATCAACACGCTCGCCGTCGACGAACCCTCCGCACCGTACGCACTCGACCTCAACGGCATCGACGATAGCGTCACGACCCAACCGTTCGATCTTTGCCACGCGCACAATGCGACACTGGCGTTCGCGCTCCAGCGCGGCGGAGGCGGGAACGCGCCGGAGACCGAGGACCGGCTCACCGTCGAATACTACGCCACGGACCGCACCTGGAAACCGCTCTACGAGGCGCACGGATACGGCGTGCTCGATCAGACCTTCGAGAATATCACGCTCGCGCTCCCCGCCGACGCATTCCACACCGCGTTCCGGTTCCGGTTCGCAGCGCACGGCACATCGGGGCCGTACGACGATTTCTTCATCGACGATATCGCGCTCAGCGTCGAAACTCTCCCACCATGGCTAAATAGCGCACCACGTAGCGGCACACTCGCCCCTCAAACCTTCGAGAGCGTCATCGTGGAGGGGACGGTGGACCCCGCGCTCGCACCGGCCCGCTACAACGCATCGATCCCGATTCGTTCCAACGACCCGGACACGCCCACCCTCGCACTCCCGGTCTCGCTCACGGTCAGCCCCGCGCTCCATAACCTCGCAGTGGGAGCGCTCGCTGCGCCGCAGTGGTCGCCCGCGGGCGAGACCGTCACCATCGAGGCGCTCGTAGAAAATATCGGCGAGACCAACGAGCCCGCACCGCTCCTCGAGCTCATCATCGATGGCTCCATCGTCAATAGCACCACCCTCCCACCGCTCAATGCATCGGCCAATACCACCATCGAACTCGGGTGGGTACCCACCGACCAGCGCGTCCATAATTATTCCGTCCACATCGTACCGGTGACCGGCGAGACATTGATCGACGATAATACGAAGAACGGCACCGTCAATGTCACCTTCGAATCGAAGCTTGCATACTATCCAGCCAACCTAAGCTTCGACCTAAGGCACGGGGCCTCGACCACCGCGGCGCTTACCCTCGAGAACGAGGGTTATGGGCCATTAGCATACGAGATCTGAGAGAATACAACCACCCACGAACGATTCACCACACAGACGCCCAACGCATCGCGCTGGATGTACTGGAACGGCACCCCGCAGATTAATACTGACGCCTATAATATCCCCTCACCGCCCTATGTGCTCGACCTCGACGGCGGCGATAGCGTCACCTCCGTCCCCCACGACCTCTCCAACGCCGTCGAACCCATTATCGCGTTCTCGCTCCAGCGTGGCGGCGCCGGCGACGCACCGGAAAGCGGTGACTACCTCGCCGTCGAATACCGCACCGCGAACGGGAGCTGGCAACCGCTCCATACCGCCTATGGGTACGGCGTCAATAATAACACCTTCGAGCGCATCACGCGCTCGCTCCCACCGAGCGCCTACCACGCCGCGTTCCAGTTCAGATTCCATGTCCAGGGCACCACCGGCTATGATGATTTCCTCATCGACAATATCACGCTCCATTACCGGGCGATACCGTACTGGCTCGAGCTGGGCACGCTCAACGGCACGATCTCGCCGTTCGATGATACCGATATTGCGATGACGGCGAGCGCGGGCGAGATGCCCCTCGGGGTCTATAACGCCACCCTCCGATTGGACACCAACGACCCGTTCGCGCCAAATGTCGCCATCGACCTCTCCATGACCGTCCGCGCGGCGGTGCATAACCTACGCATCGAGACCGTCGACTATCCCACCACTGCCAAGGCCGCCCTGCCCGTCGCATTCGGCATCGCCGTTGCCAACGCCGGTGAATCGAACGAGTCCACCGTCACTATACACCTCCGCATCGACGCCCAGCTCGTCAACAGTACCACCATCGCGCAATTGAACACCGACGCAACCGCACATCTGCAATTGAACTGGACGCCGTACGATCAGCGGACCTATAATGTCAGCATCGAGGTCGTGCCAGTTCCCGGTGAGACCTTCGTTGCGAACAATTACTTCAATAGCTCCATCGCGGTCATCTTTGCGCCCGCCTTCGAGCTGCGAACGCCACCGCTCGAATTCACGCTACGCCACGGCGAGACCGCCAGCACCGTTCTCACCATCGCGAACCGCGGATTGGGACGATTGAACTGGTCGGTGGAGGAGGCGCGGTCCTATCTAGAGACCTTCGTCAATACCTCCTTCGACAGCGCGTTCTGGGCAGAGACAAACGGCACCCCCGCCATCAACAGCAACGGTATCGGCACACCCTCGCCGCCGTATGCGTTGAACCTCAACGGCGCCGCCGATATGGTCACCACGGTACCCATCGATCTCGACGGGCGCTTGAACGCGACCCTCATCTTCGATTACCAGATGG
>CAZSUE010000283.1:0-6490 GCA_964609045.1 uncultured archaeon
TACCATCCCGCCAATTTCTTGCTCGCAAAGTTATGTGAGACGCCGATGAGGTCGTACGGTTGAATTGGGCCGTACGCCGTGCGCTTGGGGAGGTTGCGAGAAATCGCCGCGCCCACCGCTTCGCGCTGCGTGGCGGGTGCGTCGTCCAGCGCGCGGCGGTATGGGACGAGGATCGTGATGAGATTCGCGCTCTCCTCGCCGCTCGCCACGGCGTGCTCGCCCAACGCGGTCTCGAGCCCCACGATGGCCCCGCCGCTGGCATTCTCGGGGCCGACCGAAAGCGCCGCACCGCGATATGCCTCCACCGACATCCGATGCCTACCGTCGGTCTCCCAGCGGTCCCATCGCGCCTCTTGCGTGATGAGGCCCAGCGCGGGGCGCCGGATGCTTTCGTCGAGCGGTGTATCGTCGTTCGGGTCGTTCACGATGGCCGCTTCAGTGGCGTTCACCGTGAACGCGGCATCGGCCCAGACCGCCTGACCGGCGTTGATCGCGCCATTTCCGAGCGTGTTCGACGCATTCGGGATGGTGTCGAAAGACCCACTGGTGGACTTGAACCGGTACTCGATCGCGGCGGGCGGTTCCAAATGATAGTCGAACCCGAGGTCATTGACCGTATTTGGCGGTGCGGATCGTGTGGCGACGAGAGACAGTTCGTGGTAGATCACCGGGCTGGTACGGACGAACCCGAACCGCTCGTCGAGCCAGTACCCCTCGAGCGAGGGCGCGGTAAGGACGAAGCTGAGCTCGCAATAGTCGGCGGTCTGATGCGCCACCGACCACTGGTCGACCTCGAGGTCGTCCAGCACCGTTTCCGCGCCGACCGGGCCGATACCGACCGATGTGGAACGCGCAAGAAGACGGTCAGGCTCGTCGTCGAGCGCGCCGTCAGCATCGGTGTCGATGAGCAGCTTGGTGCGGTGCGGATCACTGGTCCCGAGCGTGAGCCGGTAGCTGCACTCCTCGTACGGTGTGGCGGAAAAGTCGTCGATGTGGTTCGTCACCGTCACCGTGGCCTCCGCCTCGTCCTCCTCGAGGTCCAATGCGGCGCCATAAGTACGTTCGGTCGGTAGCGCGCGCGAACCCCCTCGCGCCGGGGATTGCGTTGACGGTCCCGACAATTGAGCTGGCTGTGGCTGCGACTGCGGTTGCCGTTGCCGTTGCGGCTCTGGCTCCTTTAGCTCCGACGCTATGGTCGCGTCACAATAGAACGGATGGATGCTGCCACTGGCTTCGCGGCCATTGGCTTCGCTGCCGCTGGCGACGGTGAGGTGCGTAGTCCGGTCGTCACCGTCGGTACCATGACCGTACCATTGCGACCCGATGGTTGGCGCAATAAGGATGACGGCGACGAGGACGGTGATGAGCGCAAAGCAACGCCGTATGCGCTGCGTCCAAATTAGCCGGTTGCGCGATGTAGCCCGTTGGCCATCATGAGCGGTGAAGAGCACTCGCGTCGGTCCCCCTCCCAACATTTTCACGGCGGGCGGTCCCACGCCGCCGTACCGGAGAAAGATCCTAAGGATTGATCGTCGCGGTATTTAAAGTATGTCGTAGCCAGTTGCGCCGCAGCGCGAGACGATCGTGGCGTCTTCGAACATACCGTGACCGGATCAAGAGGGCGTAGCGGTCGCGAGGAAAAAGTGAACCGAGCCGCACGACTCTACCTAATTGTATCGGAGAACGATGATGGTTGGTCGTAAAAGCGTGGTGCTCGCGATCAAGGCGTGGAAAAAAGTTGCGCACGCGACTTTTTGACCGTGCCAGACATGGAAAGGTGGACGCCCTTGCGCAGTCCGAGGGGCTCACTCGCCTCCTCGATCCCGCTACCCCACGAGCGTCGAGAGTCCATGGTTGGGCTGCTCCCTTCCGGACCTGGCCTGGTCCCCATGATAAAGCGAGAGCCTGCATTCCTCCGAAGGCAGACCAACTCACCTTCGACCCCGAGGGACGAGATCTCATTGTTAGCTTGTGGCCTCAGACCTTGCCGGCCACGCCGCCCTTTCCTTTCGCCCGACCGTATCGACGGTTTGACGTAACAGGGAACGCCGAACTCCCCGGCATAGTCTGACAATTGCCACAATGGAAGTGCCCGGTATAAGAATCTTTTGTGTGATCATCGTTCGACACGCTGGCTGACTGCGCTCGCTCCAGCGCGACGGCGACGACCCGATCCGACCCGACCCGACCGGCGGTACGATCCCGTCAATCGGCCGACCACAGCCTCATGCGCGTTCCCTCCTCTCTATTGCAGCCTGCCCGTATTCCGACTTGGTCTGCATGGATCAGCGTTCGTCTGCATGTGCGCTCCTGACGCGAAATGTGGGCGGAGACATGAGAGCAGGTTCAGAACCCGAGATCGAGGTTGTCGAGGTCGTTTTCGTCGTCGGAGGACTTCTTCGCACGCTCGTCACCCGCTTCGTTTCCGACCTCCTCGAGATCGAGATCGAGTTGCTCATTACCTCCATAGCGCTGCGCGTCGAGGTCGTAGTCGGCCCCCTCCACCTCGGCGGGACCGGGTTGGTACTTCGGCGCCGGGACGAGGTCGTCGAGATCGTCGAGGTCGTCCAGCTCGCTGAGATCGAGATCCAGTTCGAGATCGGGATCGCGCGCCGAGGGTTCCCCTTCATCCGGTTCGCCGAGACCGTAGGGTGTGGGGCCGAGGTCATACTCTTCGCCCTCCAGCACGCTATCCGGCCGATATTTCGATCCTTCGCCCATACCGGGCACCGCCGGCGGTGGCGGTGGCGGTGTGGAATGGGTTTCAGGTTCGATATCGGTTTGCGCCGTTCCCGGTGGCGGGGGGAGGACTTCCTCCTCCTCGACCGTTTCCGTGTCCTCCGGCGTGGGCGGCGGCGGCAGCTCCTCATCGTCGCCTAGATCGAGAAGATCGAGATCGGTGAGCGCTTCGTCGTCCATAGCCTCCAATCCGACCAGCTCCTCTTCCTCCAGTCCAGGGAGCAGCTCCTCCATTTTTTCATCCTTTTCTGCACCCTCTTCTTCTTCCGTTTCTTCCGTTTCTTCTTCCATTCCAGCTTCGCCAAGTGTCAGCGCCGCTTCGTCCTCCATCGGCTCCATTTCGCCCATCTCCAGCACCCTCCTTTCGGCCTCGAGCCGACACTCGTCGGCAAACTCACAACGCTCGCACTCCTCCTCGTTGGGGTCGTACTCGCCGAAGCACTCCGGCTTGTGGCGCTTGCGGAGGAGCATGAGCACCACGACGAGCACCACGACGATAATGATGATGAGAAGGATCAGCCACCACCAGCTCTCGGCGAACCATGAGCCGATGTCGCCGCCCACCGCACCGCCGCCCTCCGCAGGCTCGGTGGAAAATGACCAGCGCTCACCCTCGATCGTACTGCCGTGCCCGTCGCCGACGCTGAGCGAGACCGTATACTGCGTCTCGTGCGCCAGCTCCTCGGCGGGGGTCAATACGATCCGGTGCTGCGCGGCGTCGTAGTTGTAGTCCTCCTCGAGCGCGATACTCGATCCGTCGCCGCCATGGAGGGAGACCGAGAGACTGTCGAGCGCGATCGGTTTATTGAACCGCACGGTCAGCTGCGTTGCAACGGAAACATCGCTCGTCTCCGGTTGCGGGCTCCGCTCGATGATCTCCAGTGCGTGCTCGGTGGAGAAGTTCCAGTCGAGGTATTGCGCGAAATGTCCACCCGCATCGGGTATCGTGGCGATCACGCGATAGCCGGCAAACCAATCGAGAAATCCGTCGGGGTCGAGCGTCAGCGTATGGCTCTCCTCGTCGAACTGTGCGCTGTACGATATCGTCGCCGCATGCTGGTCCACGATGGTGATCGCCGCTTCCTCGAGGTCGATCGGACGGTCGAACACGACCGTGATGACCGTATCCACGGGCACAATGGCGCCCTCACCGGGGACGATCTCGCCAACGGTCGGCGTTCCGCCGGTGGTGAAGTTCCAGCGATCGCGGCGATAGTTGCCCATTGCGTCGGAGAGGTTGACCGCGACGATATACTCCGTATCCTCCGCCAGTGGCGACATGGGCGTGAAGACGATGGAGAATGTGGTGGCGGAGAACTGCCAGTCGCCCATGATCTTGGCGCCATCGGCGCGCTCGAGCGTGAAGGTGGAGCGCGCGGTAGCAAGCAGCTCGTCCACCTCGACCGACGGATGGACCGCGGCTGCCACGCCGGTTGTGTTCGGTGCGGGGGTACGCCCGACGATGCGCGGCGGTGTGACATCGAGATAGGTCACATTCGGACCTTCGAAGAGCGCGGTCTCCACCGGGTAGCGCCCGTCGTCGGCGATGAACCGGAACGAGCGGAGCCCAATAGTCTCCAGCGTCACCGTCGCGATGTAGCGCTCGCCGTCGGTATAATTGCCGTCATTTCCCGTTTGAGCCGGTGCCATATCGTAGTGCTCGGTGCCGATCGCCACCGAGATATTCGCCGGCGCGTCGTTGTCCGGGTCGGCGTAGACGACACTGAAGGTGAACTCCGTCTGCTGCTCGCCGATGAGCGGCGTCACCGCACCCTCGGTCAGCATCGGCGCGTGCGACGCCGGCGAAACGGACGGGCCGGTGAACGGACCCAACCGCACCTCCATGCGCGTATCGTTGGCGATGAACGAATAATTGTGCAGACCGGCTGCCAGCGTGGTATTGTAGACGAACCGCACCGGTGTGCGATAATCGACGGCGCGGGTCGTATTCGATCTCATGGGCACCATCGTATACGCGTCACCGTCGATCGCGCAATGCACCCACGCCGGTGCGTCGCCGTCGGGGTCGACATAGACGACAGAGAACTGATAGCGCGTCTCATCGGTGCCGCTTTGCGGGCTGACGGTACCGCCCGAAAGCTGCGGCGGGTGGTTGCTGGTGACGACATCGATGATGTCGAAGAGCCCGGTCGCGATCGTCGTGTAGGTGTCGTTGGCGATGAAACGGTAGCTATGGTTCCCGATGGCGAGCAGCGTCTCGTAACGATAGACGATCCCGTCGCGCAGCGCGCTCTCCGTCGGCGTCTCCTCCGGCTCCATGGTATGGTTCTCGCCGTCGATCTGGACGAAGAGATCGCCGATGCGCCCCTCGCCGTCGCGGTAGCGCACGGAGAATTCGAACATGGTCTCGTTGGTGCCGTTCGTAGGCGTCACCCCGCCGCTCGAGAGCGAGGGAAGATAGTTCCCGATAACGAGCTCGCGCTCGACGCTACTCGTTTCCGCCAGCGAGTCGTTGGCCGCAAAGAAGTAGGTATGGCGACCGATCGCCAGTGTCGTGGTGAAGGTATAGCGCACACCATCAAAGGGCAGCGCATCCACGCTATCGTTACGTGCCATGGTATGGTCGACGCCGTCGATAACGATGACGATCCTTTCGGGCGTATCGTTGTCGAGGTCGCGATAGATGGTGGAGAAGGTGAGCGTGGTATTGAAATAGAGATCGGTGATCGGCGTGTGCCCGGACGCGCTCAGTTGCGGCGCGGTGTTGGTCACCGTGGGCCCCACACCGAGTTCCAACGCGGCGTGCCCCTCGATGTCGCACGCGGTAACGCGATACGAATAGGCGCCGCGCGGGAGCGCGAACGCCAGTCGATAGATCTTGCCATCGCTCGTATCGTCGTCGTCGGCGTCGACCTCGCTCCCCTCGGCGAGGATGTCGAAGCAGAATGGATCGCCCGTGCCCATGGTGAAGTTCGCCCAGAGCGCAACCGGTAGATCGCCGTCCTCGTCGGTGTAGGTGACGCTCAGCTCGAAGAGCTCGCTGGCGTTGCCCGTCAACGGGTCCAAAGTCGCATCGAGCGTCGGTTCGTACCCGACCTCGAAGCGCGCGGTGAGCGTGTATGCACCGCCGTCGTAGCCCGCCACGGTGATGTACCAGTACCCGCCCTCGATATAGCGGTTCGGATCATCGGGGTCGACCTCGATGCTCTCGTCGCCGGACTGGGTCCAGCCCCGGAAATCGTAGGCGCCGATAGAATGATCGCCGTCGTCGATCTCGATGCCCACCGGCGCATCGCGGCGGAGGTAGAGATCGAGCGCGTCACCAGTGGTGCCGGAGGTCCGGACCTCGAACTCCGTCACGCGCATGGGGAGGTAGATGCGGTAGTGGTCGAAGTGGTACGCCGCGTTCCGGTCCTCGATGGCGTCGTCGTAGCCGACGCCGTTGTCGAGGTCGGTGACCGTCCAGTAGGTGGCGGTGACGAGGTAGTCGCCGCCGTCCCAGCCCTGGATGGCGATATACCAGTAGCCGGGTTCGAGATAGGAAAACGCGTTATTCTCGCCCCAGCTCATATCCACGGTGATCTTCTCGTTGCCGGTTGAGCTTTGGCTCCGGAGCGTATCCAGTCCGCGGATGTTGGTCACGGGCTGGCCGTAGCGCACGAAGAGGTCGAGCGCGTCACCGACGGTACCGAAGGTCTCCACGGTAAGGCGCACGCAGCGCTCCGGGATGTCGATGCGATAGGTGTCCCAATGATGGGTCGAGATATTGCCGTCCTCGGGGACGCCGTTG
>CAZSUE010000284.1:0-6455 GCA_964609045.1 uncultured archaeon
GACTGGCAGCGCTGTAGCGCCACCGGCGTGGATACCTCCGCGCAAATCGTCTGGGCCAATGTCACCCACTTCACCGTTTTCGCACCGATCGCGGAGGGCGTTGGCGCGTTACAGCCCACCATCACGGCGAACCCCGCCAATGTCTACCCGAGCGAGACCGTCACCTTCGGCGTCAGCGTCCGTGGCGGCAGCGCGCCGTATGCGTACCACTGGGTTCTCGGTGACGGCACCACCGCCGAAGGCGTCTATGTCAACCACGCCTATGCGGCGAACGGCAGCTATCGCATCGAAGTGGCCGTCACCGATGCAGCGGGCGCCACCGGCAGTACGGGCATTCGGTATGTCGTCCTCGAGAACACCTCTGACGGCGGCGGCCCCGGCCCGGGAACGAACAACCCGCCACGTGCGGTGATCGGCGGCGTGCCGGCTACGGCGAAACCGGGCACCAGCCTCCGCTTCGATGCCTCCGCATCCTCCGACCCCGACACCGGCGACGCCGTCGTCTCTTATCAGTGGGATTTCGGCGACGGGTCGGATGCCGCCAGCGGAAAAACGGTGACCCACCGGTACGATATCGAGGGCGAGTATACGGTCACGCTCACGGTGACCGACTCGCACGGGCTGAGCAAGAGCAATACGCAGGTGATCACGATCTCCTCCAGCGCGGGCGAGGAGGAGGACGAGGCGGCGGATGCATCCTCCGAGGGGCTCTCTTCCAGCGTGAATATGATCATCATCATCGGCGTCATCGTCGGTGCGCTCCTCGGGCTGGTCCTCTTCGTACGCTACAACCGCAAACGCAGCATGGAATACGATCTCGGCGCGGACGAAGAGGAGTACGACTACGACTACGATTATGGGTATATGGAAGAAGACGAGGATGAATACCTGTAAGAAAGTGAAGGGTAAAGTGTGAATGGTAAAGAGTGGGTTGAGTGAGTGGTGCATCCCTTTTGCTTGGGTCTCACCCGCCCCAGCGCCGATTGCATTATCGGGCGCAGATCGGCGGCGCGTGCGTTGGTGCACTAAGTGTTATATACCTTTTGCCCATAAAGGCTAAGTATGAGAACGGGTGCGATCGCAGCATCGTGGGTTGGCGGTCAACCTCTTTTCTCTACGATCCTATTAAAGATCACATTAAAATCACATTAAACAGTCATGATGATCTTATGGAGATTCTTTACCGAAAGCCGAACCTTCTCACCTTTTTCAAGACCGAGTGCCCGGACAATATCGATGGGCGGACGAAGAACGAATGAGTTGCCCGACTTTGCAATTCTACCTTCGACCCCTTCATTTTTCAACCGACGGAGCATGGAAATTTTATACGAGTCCTCTCCGTTCAGATACGCTTCCCCGCAATGTGGGCATTCTGATCCACGTAGCCCGAATCCTTCAATATGGAATATCTTCGGTACTGTCCAGTCACCGCATTTACAGTTGACGATCTCTCTCTTCAATTCAATTCAGTTCAATTCGTCTTTTTCTTCAACTTTCACTCGTCTCACCCACATGTGTTGTGTGATCAAATTAACCATACTGTTTCGTTGTTCCAATATGTCACCGATTCCACGACTACGACCTTGATCGTCTTTCCTCTGATGCGATCTTTCTTTTCAATAACCCCGGGCGTTCGTTCTGATCGGCTCGAATGTTCTCCCCCTCGAGAATCCTGATTGATAACGTCGTCGAGATAGTTCTCTAGGTCGACCATCTTACGGTCTGCTGTTCGGGAGCGTTTCACTTCATATCCCTTCTATTTGGGATACATGCCTCACACGTTGTATTGCACATATGTAGCGTATGTACACACAGTACTTACGTCAAGCGCTGCGCAATGACGCCCGTTAATCACGCCATCCTTTGTTCTACTCGAGCAACCCGGTCGCTATTACGGCGGTGTTCTCCATTTACCTCTCCTCACCATTCACCTTCCCACTTCTTTCATCTACACCCAACCGTTCCACTTTCCGAGGCTCACTGGTGCCGAGTGCGTGGCTCATTCCAGGCAGAGCACCGAATTAATACATTTTTTGAAGAAAATCTAAAGACTCAACCCTTTGAATGAAATGAGCCTGCGTGGGCAAAGTGGCTGGTATATAGACTTTCCCCACAAAGGCTAAGTAGTGGAACCATTGGGAGCCCCATAGCACGAGTTGTGGTCAGCAACCCAATTTACCACTTACCCATCACTATTTACCCTTCACCTTCTTTAGCGTCGCTTATCGGTTACGGAGCCGCCGACGGGTTTTAATTCGAGGACCCTGTTCGCCCCATGACTATGTCGACCGAGCGACCGATGGGCGGACGCGTCCTCCTCCAGTACGGGAACATACATGATGTACGATCCGCGGCTCTCCACCGCTTCTCGCAGCAACTTCGCCACGGTGATCGCGACCGTCAGTGGAGGCGCTATCGGTATATCGTCCCCACCGCCGATACGATGCGCGTGATCACCGATGCGCTCATCGATTCGGGCCTTCGGCTGCTCCCGGTGGAGACGGTCCAGACATGGACGGGATTCGTTCGCGACCTCGCCCAAGAGCGTTCGAGGCGCATGGGACGGCGTGAGCTGTCGGAGCCGCTGCGGCTTCTCCTCCTTCAGCTCCTCCTCGAGCGATATCGGCCCCAGTTGCGCCATCTCCACCCCCCGTCGTTCTCTGGACCATTCGATGGCGGGGCGGTGAGCGACGGTAGGGAACCACGCCGGTCGCCCTCCTCACCAGGAATGATCAAACACCTCGCCGAGCTCTTCGCCAGCTTACAAAAAGAGGCGGCGGTGGACCGCCTCCGCTCGCGCGGGCCCGAAGGCGACCTCTCGCTCCTCTTTGCCGCTTACGAGCGTGCGCTCGAACACCTCGGCTTTTTCGATGCCGCCAGCGTCGCGGTCCTCGCGCGCGAGGCGCTCATGGATGATACTGCCGCAGCGACGACGGACGCCGACGGCAGTGAGCGCGCGTTCCGATGGGACCATCTTGTGCTCGACGGGTTCGAGCGGTTCACCTATACCGAACGCAAGCTCCTCGTGGTGCTGGCGAAACACGCGCGGCGGGTCGTGATCCTCAAGCACCATATCGAAGACCGCGCGAACGTCTTTGTGCCGTTGGACAGCTATCTCCTCCCTCTCGAGCCAGATAGGGTCGAATATATCGCCCCGGCGGCGGTATCGAACTGCAGCGGCGTCTCGCGGCAGTTATTCGCACCAACGCCGCCGCGGTCCACGCCCGAGGACAGGGGAGGGCGTGTGGTGCGAACCGATCTGGACGACGGCAAAACCGCCGCTCCCGACCACGCCGGTTCCTCGGAGATATTCACTACGCAAGAGAGCGCCGACCCAACGCCACCTCCGACCCGGTATTCGGTCTTGGTCCCGGAGGATGCCCGACCGGGGCGCCTCATGGAATTGGAGACCATCGCGGCTGCGATCCAGGACCTTCTTGCAGACGGTGTTCCAGCAGATATGATCGCGGTGACCTATCCGCAGATGTGGTCGGTGGTACCCATCCTCCAGGCGGTCTTTGGCGCCCACCGCATCCCGTACTCGATCAAGCTCGAGAGGAAACTTTCGGCGTCATCGCTCGTCGACGGCATCATCACGCTGCTGACGATCCCGCTCAATCGCTATCGACGCGATTCGGTCATGAACGTGTTCGGGAACCCGTATCTTACCTTTGGGTCGTTCGCCCCAGAGCGGGACGGCCCCTATACCGATGTCGCGGATCACGAGGGCGGTGCACGGTCGCGGTCGCAATCGCAATCGCAATCGCCGCTCTATCTCGATTGTGAGCGTTACAGCCGACTCGCCGGCGTCTATGAGGGACGGTCGAGCTGGGCGCGCAAGCTCGAGCGGCTCGAGCGGCTCGGGTCGCGATCGCGATCGGAAAAAAGCGCGCCCGATGCCGCGGCTCGTATAGCGTCGCTCGCTGCGCTCCTCGATCGGCTCTTTACCGCTCTCGGTGCGATCGATACCGCAAGGAGCTTCGAACGAGCCCATGAACGGCTCGTCGCTCTCCTCGAGGCGGTGGTCGATGAGCGGTGTTTGGTCGCAGAACCGGGTCCGCGGTACGAATACGAGATGCGCGCCTGGTCCGAGTTCAGATCGCTCCTCGAGCGCATGACCCCTCTCCTCACCGAACTGGAGGAGAATTCTTTCGGCAGCGCCGGTAACGGTAATACTCGTCGAACGGCGGGTCGGCGGTTCGTATCTTACCTCCGTATGCTCGTTTCGCAGACCACTTTCCGGGTTCGCCCGCGCGAGGGCGCGATCCAAATCCTCGGCAATCGTGAAGCGGCGTTGAACCCGGTCCCCTATCTCTTCTTTGGCGGTCTCGTCGAAGGCGAGTTCCCGCGGCCACCGAAGCTCCATATATTCTTATCCGATCGTCGGCGGGTCGAGCTGGGGCTTCGTGGACGCGACGAGTACGAGTCGGGGGAACGGTATCTCTTCCACGCCATTGCCACCTCACCGCGCCGCCGGCTCGTATGCTCCAAACCCATTGGCTCGGAGGCAAGGCCGATCCTCGGATCCACTTTTCTCCACGAGCTGCGGCGGACGCTCTCTTCGCAATTAGATGAGCTGACACCAGATCCTGCGATCCGCTCGACGGTCGCGCTCCAGCGCGCGTTGGGGCGGATGCTTTCGCAACCGGCGGAGAGGATCGATGCGCTCACCCAGTGGCGGGAGGACCTCGATCCTACCTTCCTCCCGCACGATGCGAGGACCGCGCTCAGCCGATGGTCGGATGTGACCGAGCTCCCACAGTGGCGTGGCCCCGCCGCATCTATCCGGAACGCGCTGGGAGCGCTCCGCGCACGATATTTCCGGAGCGTTCTCCCCATCGCCACGGAATACAACGGCCGGCTCCCCGCAGGCATAATACCCGGCACGAAGCGCTCGCGTGCGCACAACGAGAAACATCGAGAGAACGATACCCATACGGTTGAGGATCAGCCGCAGGCGACGCGTCCGGAACGACCCGAGGGGCCACCACCGGGCACGCTCGAGTGGTATGCCGGGGCCCGCGCTCAGCCTCATATCCATCGGTTCGCCATCACCCATCTCGAGGCGTACGGCCAGTGCCCGTATCGCTATTTTCTCGAGCGCGTGATCGCGCTCGAACCGTTGCGGAGCGAACTGGACGAGCTCCGTGTCGAGCTCCGCGGTGCGCTGATCCATGAGATCCTGTTCCGTTTTCAGATCGCGCTCCGTGAAGGGACCCATCACGCGCCGGAGGAGCTTACGCCGGGCACGCTCGACGCGGCCATGGTGACCATGCGCGATATCGCGAAAGAGACATTGAGCCGCGTCCCGGCCAACCTCGGCCGGTCGATCCTCCACCGCCAGCTGCTCGGTGACCAGTCGGTCCCCGGCATCCTCCGGCTCGTGCTCGAACTGGAGTCGACCTCGCCGACGCAGCCGCAGTACTTCGAGCTGCCGGTGGGCGAGCAAAAGAGCGGCACTACGGGGCGCGCAAAGCGGCTCTGCGACCCCACCGCCGCGCCGCTTTCCGCGATCGATATCGGTCCCGCGCCCGACGGGAACGGGAGGCTGGAAGCGGTGGGGACCATCGACCGCGTGGATACCTACCACCGCGAGGGGTTCGTCGTCAACGATTACAAGAGTGGGACGTATCTCAGCTCCATCGACGATATCCGTAAGGGCTTCAATCTCCAGCTGCCGCTCTATGCCTCCGCGCTCCTCCAGGCGGCAGAGGCGTCGGAGCAGTTCCAGACGCTCACCCCGGAGGCGCTGGCGCTCAATTATATCCAGGTCCATGATCTGACCCGCGTTGGGTATGTGCCCCTTCTCTTCCTCGACGAGCATCGATCGTATCTCAAAGCGGCGGGGTATGGTCGGAAACGGAAGGCGCGGGTGAACCGCGACGAGTTCCTCGGTCTCCTCCAACAGTGCCGTGCGCTTGCGGGTGCATATGCGCGGGGGATCCTCGCTGGTGACTATCTTTTGACCCAGCAACATTACCCGGGCAAGGATGTCTGCCATCTGCGGAAGCTCTGCCCATACTGGCATATTTGCCGCTTCGCGTCGGATCATTGTGTGGAGCGGACCCGCCCCGGCTGCTCATCGGAGGACGGAACCGCGCCGGACAAGAACGAAGTGGGCGGTGTTGCCCCTCCGTCCTCCACCGATGCGCTGCCGGGCACCCTCTCATGGTCGAGCGTCGTCGATGGGAGGAAAAAGGATAACGGGGGTGAGCAGTGAGATGGAGCCGTCGAAGGAACAGCGACGCGCGCTCGATATTACACGCGATACCGCGGTGATCGCCTCGGCGGGGACGGGCAAGACCTTCGTGCTGGTGGAGCGCTACCTCAATATCCTTCTAGCGGGGCATGCGCCCGACGAGGTGCTCGCTATCACCTTCACGGAAAAAGCGGCGCTGGAGATGCTCGAGAAGGTGCGGCAACGGATCGAGCAGCTCCGTGAGACCGGCAGCATC
>CAZSUE010000285.1:0-5242 GCA_964609045.1 uncultured archaeon
GGCAGAGCACCTAATTAATACATTTTTTGAAGAAAATCTAAATACTCAACCCTTTAAATGGAATGAGCCGTGGCCATAGGAGACCAGTAATTTCTTTGAAAGTTGCGTTGTTTACTAGCAAAGATGCATTAGTGGTTTTAATCTTTTTCACGGTGGCTTGGGTTTCGCCCCCTTTCGTCACGCGATGAGCACGGCAGAGACCCGAAATGGATCATGAGAAAGAACTCTCCGCAGGGGTAGGCAATGCTTAAATATCGGACAGCCCATCCTTGGTCGGTTACTAAGCTCCGTTATGCTATTTGACTCATAAGGGCACGAACGGCGTGAGCAATGTAAAAGGAGATATTACGATGGTCCAAGTCGCAATTGTTGGTGCAGGCATTGGCGGGATCAGTACGGCGAACGATCTTGCGCAGGAAGGGTTCGATCTGCAACTCTTCGAGCAAGAGGACACGATCGGCGGACTGTGTCGAAGCGAGACGCTCGACGGGTACACCGTCGATACCGGCGTCCATTTCCCGTTCCGCTCGCAGCTCGTCGGCGAACTCGAAACGCGGTATTCCACATCCATCCCGGTGGCCCAAGCGGACTGCCAGATGGTGATACGGAGCCGATACCGCGGTTACCGGATACCGTATAATTTTCTAGACAAACGGAACGCCAATACTTATTTTTCATCTGAGGAGATCGCGACGCTCAAGAGTATCTTTTCGGCGATCTTCCAATGCTCCATGGATCCTCAGGAGTATGCAACCAAGAGCGTGCTCGATGTCATCGGCGATATCGAGATGTCCCGGAAGGTGTTCCAGTTCATGGATTATCTTACCGGCGTCTGCTACGGAACGACCATCGACTATACACCCGTAATGGAATTCTTACGCCGTTTTTCCGAGCCCAATAAGGCTGCAGTGATCCCCACGGGCGGGTTCGGTGCGCTCGCAGCGGCGTTGGCACAACGGGTGCGCTCCTCGATCACAGCGAACACAACGGTGGAAACGGTTCTCATCGAGGACGGTGCGGTGACGGGCATCGTCGTCGACGGTGAATCGGTGGAGGCGGATATCGTCGTGCTCAATGTCCCGCCGCAGAAGGTCCTCTCCATGGTCGAAGAAGCGGTATTGGCACCCGCTATCGTCGAGAGGATCCGGCAATGTGTGCCATGGTACGGTTTCACCGCATGGTATGGGCTGAACCAGCGCGTGTTCGCCGGTCCGCATCCCGTGGTGCTCACCGACGGCGACATCCCCATCGCGATCCTACCGGTATCGGAGTTCGACCCCGACCGTGCGCCGGCGGGAAAACAGCTCATCGGCGTGATCCACAGCGTCGCCTCGAAACCCGACCTCTCCAAGCAAGAGGAGAGGGTCCAGGTTGAGAACATCCTCGAGGCGCAGATGTACAACCTCTTCGATTTCATGGACGGGTTCGTCCATACCCAGCTGCTCCCGGTCATGCACGACCGCCAGCTCATCGGCAAGAGCGGTGAAGATCGTGTCCCCATCGAGACCAATATCGAAGGGCTCTATTTCGTCGGGTCCGGCACGAAGGGGCACGAGGTCGGACTCTTCCACGCCGACGAGACGGGCCAGCAGTGCGCAGCTCGGATCATTGAGCGGTATCGGAGCTGACCAGGAGCTGATCAGGAGCTGATCCTCGAGCGTGACGGGCACCGACCCGGCGAATTTGATGTGGATGCGATCAGGCGTTGCGATCGCCAGCGATCAATGGAGATTGGGAATGGGAATGGGAATGGGATCGGGACCGCGATCGGGATCAGTTCCGAAGGTGATCGAAACCGTCCGAAAAAAGGCTACGGTTGCAATAGACACCTTCGGCGGGTTTGCGGAAATAGTCGATGGAACAGTCGTCGTAGCCCATCCCGTGGAGCACACCGGTCACGAACGGCGTACATAGCGCATCACAGGTAAGCTCGGTCGGGTGTGCGTTCACCGCGTCGTTGAGGAGACAGGTATGCTTATCCTCGTTGATCTCGCCCTTTCGCAATGTATAGTTCACCGGGTGGGTGCCGAGGATGAGGTCGCCGAGCTGGAAGACACGTTGGAGATTCCCAAATCGCCTGATCGTTCCGAACATATCCAGATATCGCCCACCCACCTCGGTGCCGGAACGATACATTTGGTCAGCGACCCGCTTTCCGGCGAAATCATCGGCGAGTGAGAGGAAATAGTGATAGACCTCCATCCGTCGACCGGTCGTCGGCATCGTCACATCCTTCGCGCCCACCGGATCCAATTGCTCGTAGATCGAAACGAGGAGCTCGCCCAGCGCTTTGCAGCGCTTCTTTTCCGACTTCAAACCCATGATACCTCTGACCAACCGAAGTTTCACGCTCATGCAGATCACATCCCACTTCAATGTGCGGTAACGGTGACGGTGACGGTGACGGTGACCGTCCCGCCGCTATAATACTTATCGTTTATAAGACATCGCTCCCTCTAAACAGTTGTGCTCTCAGTCAGCACTCTACGGAAGGTGAATAAAAGATTTATAGGCGTACGCTATTATAGATGATCATCATATGCATATCTCTGGAGTAATCGGAAAGTTGAGGGCGAAACGATGACGGACGAGAACGATACCATGAACATTGACGATCATACCATATCGATCCACGGGGCCGGGCTGTCGGGATTAGCGTCGGCGATCACGCTGGCGAGAGGTGGATACTCGGTGGATGTCCACGAACGGGGGCCGTACCCAGGCGCGCGTTTTAGGTGCGATTTTCAAGGACTGCGGAACTACGGTGAGCAAACGCTCGATCCGCTCGAAGAGCTGACCGCGGTCGGGCTGAAGGTGGAACCGGTGGGTCGGATCCATCGTATCGTCCGGTTCTCACCCTCGCACCAGATCGAGGTGACGAGCGCGGAGCGACCGCTCCTCTATATCATGCAGCGCGGCGTTGCCGAGCGCGCGCTCGACGCGCAGCTTGCGCGCGTCGCTGCTGCGGCGGGGGTGAGGGTCCATTACGTTTCGAACGCGCCACCATCCACCAGCGCGATCATCGCCACCGGCCCGCAGAATATCGACGTCTGGGTCTACGGTAAGATCTACACCGATGTCGATCAATTCTCAACCGAGGAGATGATGCGCTCGGCCTATGTCTTCCTCGATAACCGCTACGCGCCACAAGGGTACCTCTATGTGCTCCCCGGCGCAGAGCGTGGAGAAGTGGAGATCATCACGAACTGCTACACCAAAGGAGCGATGGATCACGCCACGCTCGGGACCTATTTCGACCGCGCGCTGCAAGAGCTCCCACTCCTCGCAGAGCTGACGGCGGGTGCGTCGGTGAAATGCGAGGTCCGCGGCACCGCCTGCAACGGCGGGCTGCCGGTCCGCACCTGCGAGGGCGGCGCGTACTATGTGGGTGAGGCGGCGGGGTTGCAGGATCCGGCGGCAGGGTTCGGGATGCGTATCGCGCTCCTCTCCGGCTACTGCGCCGCCAGCGCGATCATCGGCGACGAGGGGTACGATACGATCCTCGACGATATGCTCGGCGACGAGCTACGGTTCGCCACCGATCGCGCCCGGCGGCTCCGCCACCTCTCGAACGACGAGATCGACGCCGTGTTCGGCACGATCGAGGCGAAGCTGGGCCGGTCCATCACGATCGAGCAATACGAACAGTTCCGGGGTGCGATCTAATGGGTATCGACGCGGTCTATTTCGATCTCGGCGACACGCTCATGGTCAACCCCGACTACTTCGGCTCCATGGCGGCGGTGCTCGATGAGATCCTCCCGGCGGAGTGCTCGATCGATGAGCTCGCGCGGGTCTGGCGCGCACGCGGGCTGAAGATGCAACGCGAGAGTATGAGGGGCGCGTTCGCGCCGCTTCGCGCGATCCAACGCGCGACCTTTCGCCAGATCGTCGATCATTTCGATCTTTCCTTCTCGCCCGAGCGCTTCGAGCACCATGTTCAGACGATCTGGGATTTCTATATCCGCACGCTGGTCAACGCACCGCTCTATGCCGATGTGCCAGAGGCACTGGACCGATTGGAGGACGCGGGCTACATCCTCGGGCTCATCTCCGATGCGGATCGGGAGGCGATCGGCGATGCGCTCGCGCGGCATCGACTGGATGAACGGTTCGATACCGTGGTGCTCTCCAGCGATGTAGGGAGATACAAACCCGCGCGCGAGCTGTTCGAAACAGCACTGGATGCGGTCGATGTCGCGCCCGACGCGGCGGTCTATGTCGGCGATGCGGCGGTGGATATCATCGGCGCCAACGGTGTGGGAATGCATAGTATATTGATCGATCGCAACGGTCGGTCACCGGAAGGGGTGGAGGTGGAGCCCGATTTCACGATCGAAACGCTCGCCGCGCTCGAAAGGGTCCTCGAAGCGATCGGGGAAAAGCACCTAAAAGCACAGTGAGGGCCGCAGGTCGAACAGAACCGGGAACGCAGTAGCCAAGCCAGCACCGCCACTTTCCGTTTTTGATCCCGCCTCTACTCTATCTATAGCCCATCGTCCATCGTCCATCGCCCATCGCCCATCGCCCATCGCCCATAACCGAATGTAAATGTCATCGCAGACATTACTATTGAACTTATTGTACATGGCTGTATATAGAATCGTCTAAACATGAGTGTGACGATATCGATACGCGTGGACGAGGAGATCAAGACCGAGATCGAAGCGATGGGGTATAAACCGGGAGAGTATATGAAGAATATCCTGATCCGGGAGCTCGAGAAAGAGCGTTCCTAGAGAGCGTCGAACTGGCTTCAAGAGCGTCAATTGCCCCATGGCGGCAGACCTGCAAAAGAGCTGATACGAGAGGGGCGGGATGCAAGATGAGGTTGGTGGTCGATGCCTCAGTGCTCGTGAAGGTGTTCCATACGGAACGCGGCTCTACGCACGCGGTACGATTGTTGGAGGCGGCGGTGGCAAAGAGTATTGCGATAGTCTCGCCCACGCTCATTCTCTATGAGGTCGGTACTGTCCTCTGGAGGCATCTCAAACCGCCCGATCGGGATGGTTCGAACTCTAGCGAACAGGTATGTTTACTCAATATACCATTCACCCGTCTCACCCAACCACTCGCTTCGAAGGTATTGGCTACCGCGCTCGGTTATGGTATTACATTTTATGATGCCGCATACCTCACATTGGCGGAGGAAAACGAGTGTTCGCTCGTGAGAGACGATCGGGAGTTGGTACATAAAGTGGACATCGCAATAGATATTGCGGGAGCACTCGACGCGATCGAA
>CAZSUE010000285.1:5252-6452 GCA_964609045.1 uncultured archaeon
GCGACAACCTCGACCCGCGTCCGGCACTCGAGCGTGTGTGAGCATGAACGAGAACAGTTTCTGGCTCCCGTTGCCGCTCGCCATTGGCCCAAAACTATTATTATCGATGCGGTCATGCGTGGGTCGAGCCCGAACGCGATCAAATACTATGGGTTGAACCGTATGCGAGAGGTCTGGATCGAAAAATACCGACCGAAGGTGTTAGACGAGGTCTGTGGTCAACAGGAGATCGTTGATCGGCTGCGCGGGTATGTCCGCACAGAGAATATGCCGCACCTCCTCTTCGCCGGCCCGGCGGGCGTGGGGAAGACGACATCGACCCTCGCACTGGCGCGCGAGATGTTCGGCGATGAGGTCTGGCACCATAATTTTCAGGAACTCAACGCATCGGACGACCGCGGGATCAAAGTGGTGCGGACCAAGATCAAGAATTTTGCGCGTACCGCGCCCATCGGCGAGACCGATTTCAAGATCATCTTTCTGGACGAGGCCGACGCGCTCACCGCGGCGGCGCAGGCCGCGCTCCGGCGCACCATGGAGAAATATACGCATACCTGTCGCTTCGTGCTCTCGTGCAACTACTCGAGCAAGATCATCGATCCGATCCAATCCCGATGCGCCGTGTTCCGGTTCGGGCCGTTGCGCGCCGACGATATCCGCACCTACCTGCAGCGTATCATCGCGGCGGAAGGGCTGGATGTGACCGACGAAGCGATCGAGACGCTACTCTATATCGCCTCGGGCGATATGCGGCGTGCGGTGAACGCGCTCCAGGTCGCCGCCGCGGTGAATGAGACCATCGACTCCGAGTCGCTCTACAGGACCTCCTCGACGGCGCGGCCGGAAGATATCGAGACGCTCCTCACCGAGGTGCTCGCCGGGCGCTTCCTCAACGGCCGCGACATCCTCGATACGCTTCTCATCGAGTACGGGCTCTCGGGCGAGGATGTGATCCGCCAGATCCATCGTCAGGTGTTCGACCTTCCCATCCCCGACCGGAAGAAGGTGGACCTCGTGGACCGGATCGGCGATATCGAGTTCCGGATCGTCGAAGGGAGCAATGAACGGATCCAGCTCGAGGCGCTCCTCGCGTATTTCTCGCTGGTCGGGAGCGAGTTGTCGGGGAGCGGTGTGCGGTTAGCGGTTTGCGGGGAGCGGTTTGCGGGGAGCGGGGAGCGGGGAGCGGTGAGCGGTGTGCGG
>CAZSUE010000286.1:0-6448 GCA_964609045.1 uncultured archaeon
AAAAGCACTGAAACATCTCAAACGCAATGATAAGATCGTCAAGATCGAGGACATGAGCCAGATCCTCGAGCGCGGGATCATGATGACGCCCGCACTCTACATTGACGGGGAATCCAAGGCAGTCGGCAAGGTTCCATCGGCAAAGAAGATCAAGAAGATGCTGCAAGAGACTGGGTGATCAATAAGGTCTGGAGGATATTGAATGAACATATTGCAAGTGAAAGAAAAAGCGAAAAACCTTAAACAAAAAATCGGAATGGACTCATTCCCTGTTGGTGTCAAGTTTATTTTACAGGAAGACCAACAGATCATCGAGGACGCGACGAAGCTAACTGGATACAGATACTGTCAAGTGCTCATGCAAGCCAGGCATGGCAAACATGTGCTACTTGACAAAGAAGGTATCGCGTGCCCCGCCGCAGCAGCCGCATTCGGATTCAAACCACTTCCGGATGGCTTGAAGAATGGAAAAGGGTTGGTCGGTTTTGGCATAACCAAGCACGAGGACGTAGGAATGGAGATGTTCAATGGTATGGACTCTCTGGATCCGGGAGAACTGAATTCGCTCTATCTTTTCCCGTTGGAAACCGCCGTCGTCGAACCCGACATCGTCGTCATGGAAGATCGGGTTGAAAGTCTGATGTGGGTCGTGCTGGCCTATTTGAACGCAAAAGGGGGGCGGCGTGTGGAGAGTTCCACCGCGGTATTGCAGGCCACCTGCGTGGACGCAACGATCATTCCCTACAAACAACACAGAATGAATGTGAGCTTTGGATGTTATGGATGCCGGGATGCAACCGACATCGGACCGGACGAGAGCGTCCTTGGTCTTCCATTCTCGGATTTTGAAAAGATTACAGACTATATCGAATACCTCTCGTTGAAAGCCATACCTAATTCGAGAGGCAAGAATGCATATACTATGCTCAAAAAGAGAAGTGCGAAAGAAATACTGAAGACAGATGTATTTCAAAAAGATTAGAAAAACTTTAGGAGATGATAATATGCAACAGAAGCAAGAAAAGAAACAGGAACCAAAGTGGGTAGCTGGAAAGAACATACCCGAGAACATGATATACGCATGTTTCGGAGCCATGTCAAACACAGGACTGGCAACCGGACTGGCAAGCATAGAAGCGGTGACCGAGGTGGGATTGCAAAAGGCAGGCATCGGATGCCTGGGAGGTCTCCCCACAAAGTTGCCCCCGGTCATGGGAAAGACCGAAGCCTCAAAGAAAGTGATCACCGTTGACGGTTGTCCGGCAGAATGCAGCAGAAAGATCGTGGAGGCAGCCGGCTACAAGGTGACCAAGAGCATCATGCTGGCGAGGGACGTCCCGATGAAGAAGGAATCCATGGCCAAGGACATAGAATCCGGGACGACGAAACCTATGAAGGAATACGTGGCCCCGGAAGAGGTAAAGAAAGCCAAAGAAGTGATCATCAGGGCCATCGAAGAAGATTAGATTAGATACTATCCAAGGTGGTGCGCCGATGGACGAAAAAACGATGGAACTGGTCGGAATTGCGGCAGCCATCGCCGGGCACTGTCAGCCATGCTTTCACTACCATTACCAGAAGGTTAGGGAACTCGGGATTTCTGCGGAGGACATCGACAAGACGATAGACCTGGCATTGCGCATAAGCGCATCCGGCGACAGCCATATGCATGAATTTGCGCGGAAGGAGATGAAAAGATGAACGGAACCGAGATGCAAAAACTCACTATCGATTATGAGAAGTGCAGCAACTGCCGGAAATGTGTCGAGCTCTGCCCCGCAAATGTCTTTGAGATGCAGGATCGACCCGTGGTCGTCAACGAGCCGGGCTGTACCCGCTGTGGAGTCTGTGCGGATCAGTGCCCGAAACATGCGATCGTATTGGAGACTCCGAATAAAACCGAGTTGGGAAAGTATAAACTCGAGTTCGAAACGAAAGAGGAATATCGTGACGCTGCAAAAGCGATGATAGATACTTTGGGATTGAAGAAAAGCCCGGTCGCGGTGAAACTTGTAACGAATGATTTAACAATCCCAACTGAAGTGCGGCCGCTCGAGTTCCCCGTACGGCACTGCGTAGCCATCAATATGGCCGCTTACGGTGCCGTCTTTTACCTCCCCGCAGCGAGCCATGCGTGTGCGGCGGCAAAGGCGGCATTGGGGATGGCGAAGCTGCCGGAGAAGGTCAAGAACGGTAAAGTACCGTACATGCACGGGTTGGCAGCCTCGCAAACGAGTGCGGCAAAGATCATGGCCGACATTCCGAAGCTCGAACCGGGTACCGTCCAAGGCACGCTCGTCGCGCCGCTGGAAAAGACGCCCTTCGACCCCGATGTGGTGATCCTCACCGTCAACCCGAAGCAAGCGATGTGGGCGGCAAATGCGTACCTATTCGAGGCGGGCGGGCCGAGGCTCAACGCGAATTTCGCGGGCATGCAGGCTTCCTGCGGCGATGCGACGGTCATTCCCTATATGACGGACCATGTGAATTTTACGGTCGGCTGCTACGGCTGCCGGTCGGCGGGCAAGCTTGCCGATGACGAGATGTATGTCGGCATCCCGATTCGCGAGCTTCCGGCGGTCGTCCGGAACCTTCAGGGACTTAAGAAGGCGATGAGGTATCTTGAGCGGAGTGGTGAGGCCGGAAACTATGTCCCAGCTGCTGGAGCTCAGATGTAGGCGTTGGTATGATGGATCGGAATGAAACGATCGTTCACGGTTTCCGGAAGAAGTATTCCAATATTCGCACCCGTTTCGAACTCATTGCATTAGAACAAGAACTGATCGAGTTCATGCAAACAGAGAATTACGACGCACTCTCTTCTACGCGCCAAGCCGAGGTCGAGGATCTGCTCGCGGAACTGCTCACGAAGAAAGAGTTCTTTCAGGCCGGCTGCGACCCATGGAAAACGATACTGAGATCTAAACATAGATAGCAGCCGGGAAAGTCTGATGAAAATGATCAGGAGTGAGTGTGGCTCATTCCATTCAAAGGGTTGAGTATTTAGATTTTTGCCAAAAAATGTATTAATTAGGTGCTCTACCTGGAATGAGCCAGTGCATGTGGGAAAACGAGTCCCGATGGCTCCCTAAATATGCCAGGATCATTTGGAGATCATACCATCCCGATGACGAGGCCGTGAATGGTGAGGCGCTTTTATCTGATGAGGATAATCCATAAGGCTTGAAGTATGAAGTATGAAGTATGAATTCGATGAGGGCAGATTGCGGGTGGCAGAGAGTGAGGCTGACCGACAACCCATTTCGTATCGGGTTTTCGAGGTTCTAATACATGGCCTTTTCGGACAAAACATAAATATAGGTTTCTCCGCCCCCTCGTTCTCGGTCAGCCGCAGGAGGATACAACCTCATCGCCGTGGTGCTTGCTCAAGATCGCGCGACATTGGAAAGTGACCTTATGGGCAATTGCTCTTTGAGGACGAGAGAAGGGATTAGAAAATCCGAAGTGATCCAAATAGAGAGAAAGATCTATTCGCCCTTTCTTCCCGTTCGCAATTCGCTCGCGACCGGAGCTAAAGAGAGAGCCCCTTGTGGTGTCGTGTGCGGCTCATGTGACCGATACAAAGTACAGGGTTGTTTGGGTTGTTTCTCCACCGTGTTTTATCGAGGAGGGCTGTAACCATCGAGATCTGCTACATGTTTCGCTTAGCACGGGCTTAGAATTTGAGGGCGCTTCACCCTTTCTCGGCGATCATAATAAAAAAATCGGCATCATCCTGCTCGAACACCGGCCTCAACGCTGCCCCGAGCAGCATCTCCCTCAGACATCGTGCGGTCGGCAGATGGTCGTGTACGACCGCGCCGTCGGCTTCCATGTGAACACGATTGATCTTGCCCCTGCCATCGGAGTGCGCGACGACGAAACGCCCGCCCGTACTCAACGCCCCGCCTAGGATCGATAGGGCCAGCGATTTATCTGGAAAATGCGGCAAGCATGAATAGCACATAACGATGTCGAACTCGGCTCGGAACCGTGTTTCGTAGAGGTTCGCAACTTTGAACTCGATATTGGGGTGCCTCGCCCGAGCAAATTTGGCTCGTGCAACCTCGATCATCCGTTCCGACATATCGAACGCCAGTATTGAGCCTGAGGAGAGGTGTTGTTGGTAGAACGGGATCAAGACACCCGTGCCGGTCCCGACATCGAGTATTCGCTCGTGGCCTTCGATCTCCAGCAGCGATATGATGCGGTCGAGCTTCACTCGATCATGGTGGCACATAGCATCCCATTGCTCGGCTCTACGGTTGAAGAACTCACAGCGCGCACCAACCATTTCGTCCATCGTGGTAAACTCGTCGACCATTTGTGAACCTCCTATTTAAACCGGCATCACGACCGGTATGCCCTTCACCGCCTCGACCATCACATCCACATCGTATACTGCTTTGATCAGCTCGGGTGTGATGATCTCATTACCCCCTGCCGCGATGATCTTGCCGCTCTTCATGATGAGGAATTTCTTCGAGTAACGTATGGCCAAGTTCAGATCGTGCATCGTCATGATCGTGGCCATACGGTTCGCGCGTACGATCTTTTCCAAAATGACCAGTATGGTATGCTGGTTTTTGAGGTCCAAATTGCTCGTCGGTTCGTCGAGAAGGATGATACGCGGTTGCTGAACGAGCGCGCGTGCGATCTGGACAAGCTGGTACTCGCCGCCGCTGATCTCGTCTATCCTTCGAAGGGTGAGATCGCTGAGACCCAGAAGTTCGATGACACGCCCCGTCAACCTCAGATCCTTTTTCGACGCATCGAACTCGATGTGCGGTTTCCTGCCCAGCAAGATGGAATCGAAGACCGTCATTTTCGAAAGCTCACCCTTTTGCGGTACATATCCCATCCGTTGTGCGATCTGCTTGCGGTGGAGCAAAGAGATGTCCCGCCCCTCGACCATGATCGCGCCGCACCGGTATTTCAGTACCCTGTTGAGGCATTTGAGCAATGTGGTCTTTCCCACGCCGTTGGGCCCGAGGATGGTCAGAACATCGCCCGCATCGATGGAGAATGTGATATCGCTCAAGGTCGGATCGCTTCGGTACCCGAACTCGATACCGTTCGCTTCCAATATCATTTCCGCGACCCCCGCACGAGCAGAAAAATGAACAACGGCCCGCCCAGCATGGATGTGAGTATTCCGACCGGTAACACGACCGGCGCGAGCACGGTCTTTGCGGCCGTGTCCGCGATCAGAAGGATGGTGCAGCCGATGAGCATGGAGGCGGGTATGAGATACCGATGGTCCCCGCCGATGATCATCCTCGAGATGTGTGGGCCTAAAAGCCCGATGAAGGCAATGATCCCGAAGAACGAGACCACAATAGAACAGAGGACCGACGCGAGCACCATCCCCGTGAGCCTCACAAATTCCGGGTTGATGCCCAGCCCCTTCGAGACCTCCTCACCGGCATCGATGGCATTGTACTCCCAGCGATTGTATAAAAAGAATGACGCGATGGGAATGAGTGCGAGCAATACGAAGTAATTCCATGTCCAGCTCCCGCGCCCGAGATCACCGAATGACCAGGTGATCATATTTGCCAATTGCACACTGTCGGCCATGTATTGCATCATTGTGATCCCCGCAGAGAAGATAGCGCTCATCGCGATACCCGCAAGGACCATCGACTCTGCCGATACCTTCGTAACCTTCACCAGGAGCAGTATCGTGACCGTTGCAACCATGCTGAATCCGAACGCGCTGAGGGTCACAATATACGGGTTCGTGACCAGCATTTTGGATGTGTTCCCCGGAGCGGTCTGAAGGAACAATATTGCGAACGACGCGCCGAACGCGGCGGCGCTTGAAAGGCCGAGCGTGTATGGCGAGGCCAAAGGGTTTCTCAGGATGCATTGCATGACGGTCCCCGAGACCGCCAGTGCGCCCCCTACCAGAATGGCTGCCAGAATGCGTACCATCCTGACATCCCATATGACCCGTCCCAGTCCCTCTCTTTCGAAGGTGAACAGGTACCTGAAGACATCTGCGACCGGGACTGTGAGCGCGCCGCGGGTCGCGGAGAACAGTACGCTGATGCCCAGCAGCACTGCGCCGATCACCAGAACGAGCCATTTATACCTGGTGTAACCCTTGTACCGTAATGTGGCCTCCGGTTCGGCATCATTCTCGTCCCGATATAGGTCCAATGAATCCATCGGACATTAAGCCCCCAACTCTGGCCCACTACTGATATTGACATGAACCGCACGTCCGGGCCGCCCTTCGGCAGGTTCATTGGTTTTGGCCCGTCCCAAAGGATGCTCGACCGTGCGCTCGTTACCACCAGTCGGCCATTCCAGGTCCCGGTCCGTTCTGCAACCCCACAACTTCGTCATAGTCGAGTTCCACTTGGAAGAAGAGTTCCCATATCTGCTCCGCTTTGGTCTCGATATCGATGTCATGATACAATTCCGGGTACACGACCGAGCC
>CAZSUE010000287.1:0-6448 GCA_964609045.1 uncultured archaeon
GCCGGCGCAGAGGGGACGCGATCGTCATCCACATCCACATCCACATCCACATCCACATCCACATCTACCACAATGGATATAGATATGGCTCCATCCGATAGCGCGAGCGGTACTGTCACTGTCGGCACCGATGGCATTACCACCGACAGCGAAGGCGCTGAGGGAGAGGGGGACCAAAGAGGATCCATATCCTCCTAAGTCGATGGACATTAGGAAGCGCCTATGAACTGTTCATTAGATCGCAATGAGTTGGATCGGTACGGTGGCCGGCACTGGAGGGTCGCCAATCCATTCAGCCGAACGGGCCGTGCGTAGGTGTAGCTCCACCGCACATTTTGGCCAACGCTGCCATCATCGTACATTTCTCCGCGACCCAAGCCATGAGACCGACAGCTTTTTAATTCCCAGCCAGGCTCACAATACCATGGTTGAGCGGTCGCATCGGGATCGGGCTGCGACACCGTTATCCAGCACGCTCTCGGTCGTTCTCGTTATCCTTCTTCTGGGGTTGGCCATGGCGCAGCTCGCGCTCTACTTTCTCGTTATCCAGGGCCCCGATACAGACGGCGACGGCGTCCCTGACCGCCTCGACGACGACGATGACGGTGACGGCTATCCGGACCGATACGAGCGACGGGTTGGGACCGACCCGAAGGATGCGTCCTCACGTCCGGATATGGACGGCGACGGTGTACACGATCTGGTCGACCCCGATATGGACGGTGACGGCGTCCCGAACGAAGACGATGCGTTCCCCCGCGACCCTACCGAATGGCGCGATACCGACGGTGATGGTGTAGGCGATACTGCAGATAACGATGCCGACGGCGACGGTGTACCCAATGAGGAGGACGCGTTTCCCCTCGACCCCGCTGAGTGGATGGATACCGATGGCGACGGTGTGGGCGATAATGCAGACGATGACGACGACGGCGACGGGCTTTTTGATACGGAGGAACTACGGTGGGGCTGCGATCCCAAAGTAGCGGATTCGGACGGTGACGGGCTGACCGATGGTGAGGAGGTGTATGTCTATGATACGAACCCGTTTGCGCCGGATATGGACGGCGACGGGATCCTCGATAGCGTCGACAGCGACGCTGACGGGATGCCGGACGGGTTCGAGGTCGAGCACGGTCTCGACCCGCTCGATGCTGACGATGCCAATAGCGATATGGACGGTGACGGACTCAGCGCACGGGTGGAGTACTTCTCGTCTAGCGACCCCACAAATCCCGATACAGATGGCGACGGTATGCCCGACGGGTGGGAGCTGCAGTATAAGCGTTCGGTGGGCCCCTCACTCGATGTGCTCGTTCCCGATGCCGATGCCGACCCAGACGGAGACCTCCTCACGAATGCTCAAGAGTATGAAACGGGGACGGATCCACTTAATAACGATACGGACGGCGACGGATTGTCCGACGCGCTCGAGTGTATCATCGGCTTCGCCGGCGTGCTCGTCGACGGCGTGTTTTGCACCGACCGTGCCGCGCATCGGTACTTTACGGATCCGACGAAGGCGGATACGGACGCTGACGGGCTCCCGGATGCTGTAGAGGTCGAAGGCCGCAACGGATGGGTCACCAACGCGAGCGATCCAGATACCGACGGCGACGGACTGGACGATCGCGAGGAAGCGGTCTATCATACCGACCCGACCCGCGCCGATACGGACGCTGACGGGCTCAGTGACCACGAGGAGCTGTTTTTGGGCGAGTTTGGCTATATTACGAACCCGCTGTTGGCAGATACCGATTTCGACGGGCTGGATGACGGCGACGAGGTGATGACCGATTTCTTCCCGCATCGTCCCGAGACGGTGGACGGGACCGATCCAACCAACCCCGATACGGACGGCGACGGGCTGCCCGACGGGTTCGAGGCCGAATATGGCTGGGGGCGAAATGCGACGCGCGGCGACTATGAATGGATACTCAACCCGCTCGTCCCCGATGCGGACCAGGACCCCGACAAGGACGGTTTGACGAACCTCGAGGAGTATGCACTGGCGGGTCGTTACCCCGGTGAGCACACCGACCCGCTCGCGGCGGATACGGACGGCGACGGTATGCCCGACGGGTGGGAGCTGCATTATGCGGCGTGGCGGCCCGAGCCGGGCGGCGACGGGAGCTGGTACTGGAATCTGAACCCATTGGACGGCGGCGATGCGGACGATGACCCGGATGCGGACGGGTATGACTACGACGGGAACGGCGTGGTGGAGGGCGCGGAGCGCTTTACGAACATCGAAGAGTATCGATATGGTGCCGCTCAATACGGCAACGACAACGACAACAGCAATGGCAATGGCAATGGCAATGGCAATGGCAATGGGAGCGATGCGTGGTACAACAACTGGAACTTCACCACCGACCCGAACGATCCGGATACCGACGGTGACGGGCTCGTCGACGGGTTCGAGGTCTGGCACGGCGACGCCGACGGCGATGGGGTCCCCAACGGCTGGGAGGAGTGGCACGGCCTCGACCCGTTCGACCCGGAGGATGCGGTCGCGGACGCAGACGGCGACGGCGCGAGCAATGCGGAGGAGTATTATAGCGGTACCGACCCGAACGATCCTTCCAGTGTGCCCGAGGAAAACGAGACCGAGCGCGCCTGAGAACGAGGGCGCGGTATATGGCTGTTGCATAACGCTCATGCAGCAGGGAGATAGACGCGCCGGTGTGACGGCTTCATGGTGAGAGGGCGCATCGTCCGTATGACGAGAAAAGTGCGCAAAGATGTGGCGCGCATCCGATCGAGCGCAAAGGAACGGCTCGGCAGTATTTTCACCGCGCTCATCGTCCTCGGTTGCATATTGTAACGAGCGAACGCCTCGACGATCTGTCACTTTTTTCTGTCGAGGTTTGAGCTTGTTGGAATGTGTGCAGAAATCGGCAGCGCGGAAATCACCGCAGGTGTTTCCGTGGACTGAGCGTGCCGGAGGCATTATGGCAGACCCGCAGGGAACGATTCTGCTGCATCCTCGTCTCCGTTATTATCCAGAGTGTGTCTGACCGAGAACCCGGGCGTGGCCGAACCTCTATTTATGTTTTATAATGGTTGACGGAGCTTGGATCCAAACCAGCTTCCCAACCCATACCTTTATGGTCCTCCGCTCGGCTCTCGGATCGATGAATATAACACTGGTCTTCCCGCCGCCGGCGGACCCGTTCCAGCCGTACCTCGTGCTCCCCGCACTGTCGGCGGCCCTCCGGCGGGCGGGATTCGCGGTGAGCCAGCGCGACCTCAACCTCGAGGTCCACGACGACCTCCTCACGCGCAGGCGGCTCGAAGCGGCGAGGAAAACGGTCCGCGAGCGGGTGGCAGCACTGGATACGAAAACGCCGCTCGATGCCGGGGAGCGCGCAGCGTACGCGTTTTTCGCCCAGACCCTCTTGCGTGCCGACGACCTCTGCGCCAATATCGATGGCGCCAAGCAATTCTTTCGGAACGAAACGGGCGACTATTACGACATCGATCGCTATATCCGCTGGTGGCAGTTCTACAACCACGCCCTCGACCTCCTCTCCGCGCCGTTCTTTCCTACGAGGTTCACGCCGTTGCGCTATACCATGCGCCATTCGGCGAATCGCTACCGATCGGTGGAGGCGGCGGCGGATGATGACGAGAACCTCTTTCGCGATTATTTTCGGACCCAGACCGTCCCCTCCATCCTGGAGGACGACCCCGCGCTGATCGGCATCTCCGTCACGCTCCACGACCAGCTCATCCCCGCGTTCACATTGGCGAAAGCGATCAAGCGCTCCTCGCCGCAGACGGCGGTGATAATCGGCGGCGCGGTCTTTTCTCGCCTTCTCGACACGCTCTCGAATGTCGAAGCGCTCTACAATCATGTCGACGGCTATATCGTGCACGAGGGCGAGACCGCGCTGGTGCGGCTGGCCGCCGCCATCGAACAGAACGGCGGCGCGGAGGATCGGAGCGGCTGGGACACGGTCCCGAACCTCTACTTTATGAGCGAGGGGGAGATCCAGGTGCCGTCGACGATCCATTTCGAGGACCTCGACGCACTGCCCACACCCGATCTCGACGGGCTGCCGCTGGAGCGGTACCTCGTCCCGCAGCCCGTTATCCCGCTGCAGACCGCTCGCGGGTGTTACTGGGGCAAATGTGCGTTCTGTAATGTCACCACCTGCACTCACCCCGTCCCCTATCGGTCCCGTAGCGAGGCGCACATCGTGGACGATATCGAGAAACTCGTCGATCGATGCGGTACACGGCATTTCGCGTTCTGGGACAACGCCACTCATCCCCATATGCTCGAAAGGATCGCCAATATGCTGCTGCAGCGCGGCGTCGATATCGAATGGTACGCCCAGGTGCGGTTCGAGCCGGCGTTCACCCGCGACCGCTGTCAACGGCTCGCCGACGCGGGCTGCCGCAGTCTCTTTTTCGGGCTGGAATCCGCCGTCCAGCGCGTGATCGAGCGCATGCAGAAGGGCATCGATATCGAGCATGTGGTGCCGATACTGGAGAACTGCACGCGCGCCGGCGTGGATACCGGCGTCAACTGGTTCATCGGCTTTCCTACCGAGACCGAAGCCGAAGCGCGACGGACGTTCCAGTTCATCCTCGACAATCAAGATCTCATCGGCTATACCAACCTCCCCACCCGGTTCGGGCTCTATAAGGAGAGCCCCGTCGCGCGCGCGGCGGGCGCGTACGGCATCTCCATCAACCAGGACCCGCAAGAAAATCTTGCGCTCGAGTTCGATCTCTAATGCGACCATGCCGAAGCTACGGGGGGTATGGACCGCGCCACGGTGCGTCGGCTGCTGGCTACATTTACGGAGACGCTCGAAAAGGTCGGGTACCAATACCATCGGTTCGGACCGAGCTATCTCCTCTACCAATCGCACTATGACCGCAGCGACCCGCCGTTTAGACCCACACCGCCACGGGATGGGACACTTTTCGATAGACCGGTCAGCACGGCGGGAGCGCTCCTCGACGCGCCGCTCGTCCGGCCCGAGAACCTCGTCATCGACGAGCTGCGCCAGGATCTGCAAACCATCGTGCGGGAGCAGCAGCGAAGAGGCGACGAACCACGATCGGTCCTCTTTCATATCCCGCCGCGCCGGACCCATATCATTTATAATCCTCAGACCGATACCGTTCTCTATCTCAACGAGGACGCATGTGGGTTCATCGAGCGCTATGGCGGCTATCGAACCTTGCGCGCCATATTGGAGGACTATGCCGCGACGGAGGGGGGGACGCTCGAGGAGAGCTGGGGGGAGCTGCGCCCGTTCCTCGCGCTCCTTTTTCGCGCCGGTGTCTATCGTTTCGAGTTTCGAGCGCGAGATTGAAATGTGAGGAGGATGGCGCGGCCGAGGAACTATTTAGTAATTGCGTTGGAAGGCCATAAATTATATTAGCACCAAACCTCATATGTAATGACGATACTGCAGTGGAGAGACGACCGATTCAATCGTCACATCTCTCGCTGCCTGTCCGATCCATCTCGCTTTTTCCTATTGATATTTAAAAGGTGACCGTTCATGGGAAAACCGGCCGCAACATTGGGCGATATGCATACCTGCCCCATGCAGACACCGAACACACCACCCGTACCGCATGTGGGCGGACCCGTCATGGGTACCGCCGCCACCGTGCTCATCGGGAACAAGCCCGCAGCGACATTGGGCGATACCGCCATCTGCGTGGGACCGCCGGATACTATCGCCATGGGGTCCACCACCGTGCTCATCGGCAACAAACCCGCCGCGCGCGTGGGCGATTCCACCGCACACGGCGGGACCATCACCGGACCCGGGTGCCCCACCGTCCTCATCGGCGGGTAATCGCGCCGCGCCCGGGCACAACCTCCTTTTTCGTCGCGAGAGATCGCACAACGAATAAATGCATTGGAGAGCGACGGTGCTGGAAAGTAACGTGCTTGTCCCGTATCCTCGGCGGAGAAAAAGTCGAGGTATGAGGTAGTGTTATGTGGCACAGTACAATATAGTGTGGTATAACACAACATAACTACAACGGGAAGCTAAAACGGTCGTTGGCGGCGGATCGTGGCGGTTGGCGGTTTGCGGAAAAGCGATGCGGGGGGAGGGATTCGAACCCACGAACCACTAAGGACAGGATCGCTTCTCCGATATCGGCGCGTTGCTCGAAATCCGTTCTGAATACGAACCCTTGAATATAATACCCGATCAGATCTTAAGTCCTGCGCCGTTGGCCATGCTTGGCTACCCCCGCATACGCGAAATCGATAATGTGATGGCCAGAGCCACAACGGTTGCGGGCTAAAAATAGTTTTCGTACCCCCGCTAGGGAAAAATAGGCGATTCTATAAATAAACCCCTTATGGAAGTACCAGTCCACTATTTTTCTACCGTATGAGTAGAAGTTCAACCAGTAATTGAGTCCCTGCTATAATAGTACTGAAAAGTTAAAATGAGTATAC
>CAZSUE010000288.1:0-6446 GCA_964609045.1 uncultured archaeon
AACGATCATCGTCGGCGATCATACCAGTATCGAGGATAATTGCGTTATCCATGCGCGACCGGGTGAGCAGTGTAGCATCGGGAACGATGTGACCATCGGCCACGGTGCCGTGATCCACAACGCCACGCTCCTCGATTGGGTGGTCATCGGGATGAACGCGGTAGTGAGCGATTACGCCCATATCGGTGAATGGGGTGTGGTCGCCGAAGGCGCGGTGGTCAAGAACAAGGGCCGCGTCGAGGGCGGTCGTATCGCGGTGGGGGTGCCGGCAAAGGAGATCGCCGCCGTTGGTGAGAGCTATCGCACACAGTGGTCGAAATTCAAGAATATCTATACGGAGCTGGCCGAACGCCGGTATCCGGCTGGGTTGAAGCGGCTCGACGACGCGCCGATCTCGGGTGCCGACGAACGATCGCGCGCGTATCACGAGATCTGATGCCAGTTATGCCAGTTATGGTCGAGTAGCATTCAAACATTCATTAATCCATTCATCCATCCAGCCAACTATTATCTATTCATTCAACCATTTCATCTAATCACTTACTTCAGCGGTGAGAACCATGGATCTTGCATTAGAAAAGAGGAGCGCGTTGGTAGCGGCGGCGAGTAAAGGGATCGGCCGTGCGGTCGCGGCGGCGTTGGCGCGTGAAGGATGCCGCGTCGCCATTTGCGCGCGTGGTGAGGGTCCCCTCAAACGGACGCGCATGCAGCTCGAGGCGATCGGACCACGGGTATTGGCGATTTCGGCGGACATCACCGACCGCGACGCCATCGACCGGCTCGTCGAGCGGGTGGTCGACGCGTTCGGGGTCATCGATATTCTCGTTACGAACGCCGGCGGGCCACCGCCCGGCGCATTCGAGGCTACCGACGACGAACAATGGCAGGCGGCCTTCGAGCTCAATCTATTGAGCGTGGTGCGGCTGGTCCGCCGCGTCATCCCCCTGATGAAAGCGCAGCGCTGGGGGCGCATCGTCAACCTCAGCTCTGTCTCTGTCAAGGAACCACTGGAGAGCCTCGTCCTCTCCAATAGCATCCGGCCGGGGGTGATCGGGTTGACGAAGTCGCTTGCACGCGAACTGGGACCGTTCAATATCACCGTCAATAGCGTGGCGCCGGGGTATACTGCGACAGAGCGGCTCGAGGAGCTGATCGACGATCTGGCAACGCGCGACGGCATCGATCGCGAGGTGGTGGAAGCGCGCTGGGCGGAGCAGATCCCGCTGGGGCGGTTGGGCGAGCCGGACGAGGTCGCGGCGATGGTCGCGTTCCTCGCCTCGCAGCGCGCTAGCTATATCACGGGCACCACCATCCAGGTCGACGGCGGGTTCGTCGGCTCGCTCCTCTGATCCAACGGCGGCAAGTTAAACTTATAAGGCGCCGAACGCTTCAGCCACTGGTACAAGGAGAGATTCCTGTGGGGAAAGAAGACGAACGGATCCGTGTGCTCGTTGCGAAGCCGGGCCTCGACGGTCACGATCGTGGTGCGAAGGTCATCGCACGCGCGTTCCGCGACGCGGGTATGGAGGTGATCTATACGGGACTCCATCAGCGACCGGAAGAGATCGTCCAGGCGGCGATCCAGGAGGATGTGGATGTGGTGGGGTTGAGTTGCCTTTCCGGCGCGCATATGACGCTCTTTTCGCGTGTGGTCGAGCTGCTCGAAGCGGAGGGCGCGGACGATATCATGGTCACATGCGGCGGCATCATCCCGCAAGCGGATCAAGAGAAGCTCGAGGCGATCGGTGTGCGCGGGGTGTTCGGACCGGGGACGCCGACCCACGAGATCGTCGATTTTGTCCGGGACGCGGTCCGTGAAACACGCGAGTCGGAAGTCCTTTAGGATCCAGTACCGGATCGCGAGCGCAACAGTGGTGTTATCCTCCATGCAGATCGTCGAACGACTCTTCAACGGCGATCGCCGCGCGGTGGCGCGGTTGATCAGCTGGGCGGAGGATCGGTCCCCCAATATCAAGAAGGCGATGACAGCGCTCTATCCGCTGACCGGGGACGCACATGTGATCGGCGTCACCGGCCCGCCAGGGGCGGGGAAGAGCACGCTCGTCAACGAGCTGACGAAACGCTATCGGAAGAAGGGTGCCACGGTGGGGATCATCGCCGTCGATCCCACCAGCCCATTTACCGGCGGCGCACTGCTCGGCGATCGTATACGCATGAACGAGGTGGGCACCGATCCCGGCGTGTTCATACGGTCCATGGGTACCCGAGGTGCGCTGGGCGGGCTCGCCCAGGCCACCGGCGACGCGGTCAAGATCCTCGACGCGTTCGGGAAGGATATCATCATCGTCGAGACCGTCGGTGCGGGCCAGAACGAGGTGGAGATCGCAAACCAAGCGCATACGACCATCGTCGTCGAAGTCCCGGGGATGGGGGACGACATCCAGGCGAACAAGGCCGGGATATTCGAGATCGCCGATATCTTCGCGGTGAACAAAGCGGATCGCGACGGCGTGGATAAGATCGTGTTGGAGCTGAACGCGATGCTCGACCTCGCGGCGGACACGCTCGATTGGCGACCGCACATCGTCACAACCACTGCGCGTAGCGGTGCGGGTATCGACGCGTTGGATGAGGCGATCGACGCGCACCGGAACTATCTCCACGAGAGCGGTCAGTTCGAGCGCGAGCTCAAGAAGCGCGTGGAGCGCGAGTTCTGCACGATACTGAAAGAGAATCTCCTCCACTATATTATCGAACACGCTATCGATCAGGGACGGTTCGATGCATTGGTGGATGCGATACTGAAACGCAAATTAGATCCATACACCGCTGCGGATAGCCTCACCGAGCCGTTCTATGATTATATCGAGGAGAAGTAAGAAGTAAGAGGTAAAAGGCATGGGTAAAAGGCATGGCAATGGAGCCGCGCGGCGCGCGTGGCGGCGCAGCGCCAGTGAGGCCGGCCACCCGAGCCCCAATATACGTATAGGGCTATGTGCGTATGTTAGGTTGATCACTGCGAATAGCTGACGAGCAGTGCGGCGACGGGGTGGCCCGCTCGCGTACCTCGACAGTGCTTCCAGTCGGTTTGGCACAGCCACGGTGGTACCAAAACGAATATAAATAAGGACATCAATGCTGTCGGCCGGATTACTGTTCGTTATCAATTACACACTAATTGATCACATAGGAGCGGTATCGATCCATCCGCAGCTAACGCCGACAAGAAGTCACGTTGCGGCGCTTTCGTCGCATCTACGCTCGTCGCATCGTTCACCGGACGAACACTGCGGGTCCGGACCGAATATGCCGCTTTCTCATGAAACGAATAATAGCAACTACGGAGGAACAGCAATTGGCTAAGAAAGAACGCTCATCCTCTTCATCATCAAATGACGCCGCGGAGGACGAGATCGAATTCAAATACATCGTACGCCTCGCCAATACCGATATCGACGGGGAGTATCGGCTCGCATACGGTCTCTCGCAGATCAAAGGGGTCGGTTTCAGGGTCGCATGTACACTCGCAGACGAGTTGGGCCTTTCCCGGACGAAAAAGGTAGGCCACCTCGAGGACGAAGAGGTGGAGGCTATCGCCGACCATCTCGAGAATGTCGCCGATACCCTTCCCGATTGGATGCTCAATCATCGTAAGGACTACGATACGGGCGAAGACCTCCATATCCTCGGGCCGGACCTCGATATGAAACGCCGCGACGATATCAACATGCTCAAAAAGATCCGATCCTATCGTGGTATCAGGCACGAGACGGGCCAGAAGGTACGCGGTCAGCGCACCCGGGCCAATGCGAGGACCGGATTATCATTGGGTGTTTCCCGTAAAGCGCGCAAGAAGGCACAGAAGGCATTGAAGTAGATCATGGGAGGCGTAGAATATGGGAGACCCCAAGAAATCACGACGGAAATATACGACCCCCGCTCATCCCTGGGAAGCCGAGCGCATTCGCCAGGAGGATGAACTGAAACGCAAATACGGGTTGAAGAACAAGAAGGAGCTGTGGAAGGTGCGATCGGTGCTCGGGAATGTCCGTGCGCAAGCCCGGAGCCTCCAAGCCCGATCACGGTACGGCGACGAACAAGCGTTCAAGGAGATCGATCTTTTGCTCGAGCGCCTCGACCGGCTCGGCATGCTACCAAAAGGCTCCTCCCTCGACGAAGTACTCACGTTGGACATCGAGAGCATCCTCGGGCGACGGTTCCAGACCCTCACCTATATCCGCGGGCTCGCACATACACCGAAACAAGCGCGACAGTTCATCGTCCACGGTCATATCGCCATCAACGGTCGCAAGGTCACCATCCCCGGCTACCTCGTACCGCGCGAGGACGAGGACACGATCTTCTATCACGATCGATCGCCGTTGATGAACGATCAGCACCCAATGCGGCCGCAGGCGGAGCCGCTGACCGAGGACCGGGCCAGCTCGGTGGAACGCACCATCGACCTCTCCGGCGGCGAGGAAGAAGAAGGCGATGAAAAGGCAGCGGCGAGCGGCGAAGGAGGTGCATGAATATGGCAGGACGCTGGGGTATCGCACACATCTATGCCTCATATAACAATATCATCATCACAGTGACCGACCTGACCGGTGCGGAAACGATCACGAAATCGTCCGGCGGGATGGTGGTCAAACAATCGAAGGACGAAGCCTCGTCCTATGCCGCCATGCGTGCCGCAGAACGGGTGGCAGATATCGCAAAGGGCAAGGGCATCACCCATGTGCATGTAAAGATCCGTGCACCGGGCGGCAACAAATCGACCTCGCCCGGGCCGGGCGCGCAAGCGGCGATCCGTGCGTTGACACGGGCGGGGCTCCGCATCGGTCGCATCGAGGATGTCACCCCGATCGCACACGATGGCACCAAGAAACGCGGTGGCCGACGTGGGCGAAGGGTTTAACTATACCGACGACCAACCCACACCATCGATGGTATCGGTATGAATATTAAGATTAGAGAACTCAGTGAAACATACGCGCGCATCGTCGTCGAAGGCGTGAACCCTACCTTCATGAACACGCTCCGGCGGATCATGCTCGCGGAGCTGCCGAAAATGGCGATCGACGATGTCGAGTTCCATCTCGGGTCGATCCGCGACGAGACCGGGAAGGAATACGAGAGCATCTCGCCACTGTTCGACGAGGTCGTCGCGCATCGGCTCGGGCTGGTACCCATCCCCACCGACCTCGAACTGTTCGGGTTCAAGGATCAATGCGTCTGTCAGGGCGAAGGCTGCCCGAATTGTATGATCATGTACTCGCTCAATAAGAAGGGCCCATGCACCGTCTACTCCGGCGACCTCGAGCCGCTGGGCGATTCGCGGTTCATGGTCAGGGAAGATCTGATCCCCATCGTAAAGCTGGGTGAGGGCCAAGCCCTCCTCATCTACGCCACGGCGATCCTCGGCACCGGCTCGGAGCACGCCAAGTTCCAGTGCGCGCACTCGGTCGGGTATAAATATTACCCCACCATCGAATTTGACGAGGAACAGTGCGACAACTGCGGCGCGTGCATCTCCGTCTGTCCCAAGGCCCTCTTCGTGGAGAAGAAGGGTGAGGTCGTATTCGACGAGGACCGGGTCGAGGAATGCCGGCTCTGTCGCGCCTGTCAGGAGGTCTGTAGATCGGAGGCGGTCACGCTCTCTGGCGATCCGTCGAAGTTCGTCTTTCAGTACGAGACCGACGGTGCCATGACCGCCGAGGAAGTGCTCAAATACGCGCTTGGGCTGCTCGTCGAGAAGTTCACTTCGTTCCGTGACGCGGTCTCGGACGTGAGCTGATTCGAACTGAACTGAACTGAACTGAGTCGGACCGAACCGAGCCGAACTCGGCGCGCTGGCCAGTGCGCTCGGAACAATATATAAATACAAAAATCGCTATCGTCATCTCGTCCATAGCGTACAGGACCATATCCTATCCGATCGTATCATTGCACTGCCCCCATCTCTCATTTGCCCGTCTGCCTTCAATCGCCTGAAACGCTGGCCGTCGTAGAGTTTCCATCTCGAACGATGCGAGGGTTGCATAGCATGGCCAATTGCGCTAGATTGAGGGTCTAGTTCTATAGAGATTCGAGGGTTCAAATCCCTCCCCTCGCATTCTTTCTCTTTTCTTTCTTTGGATTTTTCGTTACCGCGCTGGAGAGTAGAGGATCGGGCGTTCATATCGTAGCCGTGCGCCAGCCGAAATACGCTCCCACGGCCAGACGACACTGCCGCCCCACTCAACTATGAAAAACAATGGAGCGGATGGGCGGGCTCCCGGTTCCAAAGCCTCACATTCCGCAGCATCTGCAACCTATTGGCGGGTGGGGCGGCCCATGTCCCCAGTTCCCCAACCCCCAGTCCCCCAGTGGCTTTTCTAACCTATTGGCGGGCGGGGGGCGGCCCCAACCCCCCGTCGCGCCATTCCTCGCTTCGCTCAGAGTCAGCGTCCGTCGACAAGTGTGTCGCCGGATCCCCCGTC
>CAZSUE010000289.1:0-6443 GCA_964609045.1 uncultured archaeon
TTCAGTTGGCGATGGAGGAAATCCACACCGTGAGGAGATAGCCGAGCGAGAGGTCGTTATAAAAGAGCGGTGCGCTCTCTTCGTCGAGTGAGGCGGCCTTCTCGTAGTTCTCCACCGCCTGGCGGAGGAGACCGTTCTCGAGGCAGAAGGCACCGTATGAGAGGTAATAATCGACATTGTCGGGGTCGTATTTGATCGCGTCGCGATAGAGCTTCGCGACCTCGCGGAGCGACAGTTTGGGCAGACCGAACGCAGCTTCGGCGCGACCGAGATACGCGGCAGCGTTCTTCTCATCCTTCTTGAGCACCTTTTTGAATGTCCGATCGGCCTTCTTATATTCGCCTTCGTCGATCAGTTCGTAACCGTGGACAATGAGTTCTTCTATCGATCGTGAGCGTTTTGCCATAGTATATCACCAAAGCGATGAATGGGTATCGTATCGTATCGTATCGTATCGTATCGTATCGTATCGTGGGGGATGATCGTGGGGGATGAGCGTGCACGCACCAGGGTGAAGGCGCAATTGCACGCCATGGGACGGAAATGGAGCGCCTGAGAGCAGCAAAGTGGGAATGGGGGTTTAAAGGGTTACGGTCGGTTGTTCCTCTCCTATTTGGTTCCTTTGGTCCAACGCTCGATCGCGACCCGACTCCGGGTCCATGCCACCGGTTTCGGCATCCTTTTCTCGGCCCCAGCAAGAGTGAATTGCCGTGCCCATTTAAACCTTCGCATATCGGTGAGCCAGACGCTTTGCGACGGCTGAGGTACGAGGGCGATAGCTCGTCCCCCTTCAGGACCAGCGCCGATGAAAAAGCGTACGACGACGATCCTATCCGGCGGCGGGTCGGAATCGACGCCGCATCCGCATGGTGTTATTTAAGATCGGTCAAATGAAGATCGAAGGGGCGGTGTGGCTCCAACCCCCAAGACCAGTTCTGAGTGGGAACGGACCGGGGACGGACGGAAAAGAAAAGAAAAGAAAAAAGGAATAGAAAAGAAACGGTGAGCGCTCCGGGGCGCAACCTTTATGAAGCCGCCGAAGATAGGTTGGTTATGCAGATCATCGCCGCAGAAGCGTTCCCTGTGACGCTACGGTTGACCGAGCCGTTCGCCATCGCCAGCGAGACGGTGGAGACCATCCCCAATATCTTTTTTCGATTGGAAACCGACGGGGGCCTCGTGGGATGGGGCTGCACAGCGCCGGATCCGGTCACTGGCGAGGACGAGGAAACGGTGCTTTGCGCGTTCGAAAACCGGCTCGCGCCCATCCTCGACGGAGCGGACCCCATCCGTATCCATTACCTCAATGCACTGATCGAGCGCCAGCTCACGGGCAATACCGCCGCGAAGGCAGGCGTGAACCTCGCACTCTACGATATCCTCGGGAAGGCGGCGAAGCTGCCGCTGTTTCGACTCCTCGGGGGGTACCGCCGCAAGATCGAGACATCGGTGACCGTCGGGCTGAACTCCACCGACATCATGGTGGATCGCGCAACCGAGTGGGTGGCGCGCGGGTTCCGCCATCTCAAGATCAAGTGTGGTATCGACCCCGACGGCGATATCGACACCGTCCTCGCCATCCGCGCCGCGGTGGGGCCCGATATCAAACTCCGGCTCGACGCCAACGAAGGGTACAATGTGGCCGATACGCTGCGGGTGGTGGCGATGATCGAGGAGCAGGGCGGCGATATCGAGTTCCTCGAGCAGCCGACGAAGGGCGAATACCTCTATATGCTCAAGGAGATCACGGCGCAGTGCAATGTCCCGATCATGGCGGACGAGACCGCGCTTTCGCTCCGTGACAGTCTACGGCTCATCAAGCTCGAGGTGGCCGATCTCATCAATATCAAGCTGATGAAGCTCGGGGGGATCACCAACGCGATCAAGGCGGAGATCTTTGCCGAGCTCGCCGAGGTGCCGGTGATGATCGGGTGCATGAACGAGTCCATGGGCGCCATGGTCGCCGGTGTCCATTTCGCATGCGCGTTCCAGAATGTCCAGTACGCAGACCTCGATTCCACGCTCGATATCGCCGACGACATCGTTCGCGGCGGTGCGCGGTTCGAGAAGGGGTATGTGATACCGCCGGAAGAGCCGGGACTCGGCATCGAGGTGGATCTCTAATGGAAATGCAGCCGCGGGAGCGCGCGCTCCTCGACGCAGTCCCCTCGTTCTGCCGGTTCCTCACCCTCTGGGAGCTCGATCGGCTCATTAGGCGGCTTGCAGCGCGTCCGGGCGTTACGGCGCATACGATCGGTCGGACGGTGATGGATGAACCGATCGCGATGCTCGAGGTCGGAACCGGTCCGCGCACCGGCGTGATCGTCGGCGTGCCACACAGCGACGAACCATTGGGTAGCCTCGTTGCGCTGCATCTCCTGCGCTGGCTCACCGACCACCCCGAGGCGGATGCGTTCGGCTGGCGGTGGCTGATCGTCCCGGTGCTCGAGCGGAGCGGGATGCGGCTGAACGAGGGCTGGTTCAATAATCTCGATTCGTTCGATGCCATGGCCAAGACCTATTTTCGGGAGCCGGTGGAGGACCAGTACGAATGGTCGTTCCCCATCGCATATGAGGATTACGAATGGCACCGATCCCGACCGGAGACGCTTGCGGTGAAAACACTTCTCGAGCGTGAACGGCCGACGCTTCTCTTCGGACTCCACCATAGTGGCTTCTTGGACGCATACTACTATTTCAGCGACGAGCTCGGCGCGGTCTATTCCCCGCTCCGTGCGCTGGCAGAGCGGCTGCGCATACCGCTCTCGGCCCATGCACCGGATGTGCCGTTCGGGGTCGCGTTCGCGCCCGGGTTCTACCGGATGTACGGATCGAGGGACTATATCGACTATTATAAAGAGGAGGACCCAGCCGCGCTAAGACTATTGAAACGCGGCGCGTGCAGCGACGAATGGTACCAGAACGAGATCGGCGGGTTCAGCTTCAACTGCGAGGTGCCGATGTATCGTTCACCAAAGCTCGCTGACCTTCGCTCCTCCGGCCGACCGTGGCGATCGGTGCTCGGTGCGAGGATCGAGCGTCAACGCCAGATGGCGGCGTACACGGCGCAGCTCCTCTCCATGCTGGAACCGTACGAGGCGTACGCGGATCCGGTTTTGTATCGCGTGGCGAGGAAACATGTGGCCAACGCCAAGAGTGCGCTCGAGGTCGAGGAGCGTGGGCTGCAGCGGGCAAAGGAGCGTGTTGCAACCCGCGCGGAGCGGTTCGAGAACGGCACGCTCTCCGACCTCTTCGATCTTTTCTTCCTCGGGCAGGTCTGGCGTGTGGCGGAGAGCGTCTGCCTCATGGGCGGCCCGAAAAGCGTCTGCCGTTTGATGGACCAGACCGATCTCGAGATCCGCACCCGGGCGAAGCACATTCGGGACCGCGGCGGGTTCTATCAGATCCCGATCCGGTCGGCGATCGCGCTCCAGCTCGGCAGCCTCCTCATCATCGCACGGGCGCTGGGAGAGAAAGAACGCGACAAAAGCGCATGATCAGTCGATCCGATCAGATGAGATCGGATCGGATCGGATCAGATCGGTGTTGAGCAAAAGAGAGCGACGGTCACGCCGCGCCGTTGAAACGCAAGCACCGCGATACGCTGTGGGTGGTGCTCAGAGGTTCGAGAGCGCCTGTTGCGGTGTGATGGCGATCAGTTTCTCGCGGATCGATTCAGCCACATTCTCGTTATAATAGGGCACGATGCTGGCGCAGATACCGTCGATGAGATCGGGCATATCGTCCCAACCGAGTTTCTCCCATTCGACCCCCATCCGATCGAGCTGCTGCTTGAGGAGGAGGATGCCGTGGTCGCCGAACCAGCTCGTGAGCACATCCGCCACCTGTTCGATGAGCTCCTTGGGCAGCTCCAGCTCCTTCTTCGTCACTGCGCTGTATTCGAGCGCTTTGAGGAATTTCGTCTCCGGGAGCGAGAACATGATGGTGTAGGGCTGGCGCTTCAATAGGTCCTGCTCGCGGTAGAACCGTACGAGATTGTTCCGCTCCCGCCGGTAGGTATCGTAGTTCTCGTGCACCGTGATCGCGACCTCTTCCAAATTGTCTGCGAGATGGAAGATCATGCTACTATTGAGCCCCATCTGCTGGAGCAGTTTCGTTCGCACCCGCACCGGCGCGGTGGGTTTGAACTGCATATGATGGAAGATGAGCAGCTCGTGATCGATCTTGGTGAGATCGAGGAAACGGCTCTTGATCATTAGGTCGCGTTTCTCGAACCGCTTGCGCATATTATTGACCGTGGAGGGCGACACGGTGAGATGCTTCGAGATCTGGTTGTCGGGGAGGTCCGGATATTTGACCAGTCCATAGAAGACCTCGCGTTCCGAATCCGAAAGCTCCGCAACCTTGCATTTGGGGAAGCGCCGTTTCGTCCAATCCAGCTCGAGATCGAAATGGTCGTAGACCGCCGGTGCATAATCGAACACATTGGCGAAAGTGGTCAGACGCGTGGGGAAATAGACATGATGGACCGTCCCCTCTCCCAACTTGTTCTTGTAGCGCAACCGTTCGAGGCTTTCGATGATCTCCTTGGCCTCGGTATGGTCCCGCGCAATGGCGATGGAGACCCAGCCGCTGGTGGATGCGACGGTAAAAAAATAATTGGGGATGGGATGGAAGGTCTGCGTTGCGGCCTCGACGAGCTTCTCCAACGGATAGGAGAGCCCGAACCGTCCATACGAGACCACCATGAGCTCGCAGTTGATATTGTGTAATAACGGGATGCGTACCGTATGGAAATAGCCGCGTTTGCGCAGCGAGTTCTTGATCGTCGCAATGGTCGACATATTCACATCGATGCATGACGAAAGGTCGTTATCACTCAGACCCGGGTGCCGAAGCAACCCAAAAAGGACGCGCTGTTGTTTATCGGTCAGACGATGCTGCGTCATCACTACCACTGCACTTAAACGTGGCCAAATATATTATTCTATCGCGCATTCGTCTCGATCTTGCCGGCGTCGGCGATCGAAGGGGAGCTTGCGTCGGGCCCACTTAGCGGCGCTTGATGATCGCGACGGGGATGAGTATGGCGAGGATGATGAACACGCCGAGGATGCCGACGCTTATGGCATAGAGGAGCCATTTGACGACGAAGTCGATGGCCGGTGTCGCAGTATTGAATGTCTCCATCACCTGGGGGATATAGCCGAGCGGTTTGAAGTAGACGACCGCGGTCCCCAGCAGCCCGAAGATGATCATGCCCAGTAGACCGTTCTTGAAATCTGCGCCGCTGGGTGCGATGGCTGCGGCGACCGAACCCACGAGATAAACGAAGAGGAAAAAGAAGAGCGTCACGACACCGAGATCGATCACCACATTGTTCCAGAAATTCGTCCCCACCGCGGTGAGTATCGCGATGAACGATGCGAAAAACGAGGTGGCACTGATCGCCGCCACTTCGAAACTCACCCCCGTCTTCCCAAAGAGCCATGCGAGGAGGAGGAGGAACGCGGAACAACCGAAAAGGGGCGCGATGGCGATGACGGCGGTGCGGAACGGACCGACCTTCTGATGCGTGACATGACCGCCGGTCGATTCGAACAGCTTGATCTCCTTGATCTTGGTACGCGTGAGGAGACAACCCAGCGCGTGGCTGTACTCGTGCACGATCACACCGAGCCAGACGAAGAGACGATGCGAACGGTTCTTGAATATCAACGCGAGGAGGTAATCGGTGAGATAACTAAGGACGATCAATATGATCATCCACCCAAAGAACGACAGGTATGTTACGAGCTCCATATCAACCCTCAGCGACAGAGCGCAATGGAATGGTGCTATTTATGTGTGTTGTCCTTCTTTCTCATCCGTGGCCGCTGTGTTGCCAGAGCGATATAACGGTCGTTATGAATGCGATCACTATTGGATCGGAGCTTCGCTCTTATGCAACAGCCGGATACCCCCCGTTCTCCGTCATTGGTTCGCGCTGGCTCCGGCTATCAGCCTGCTACATGATCGCCTTCGTTATGTAACAGCCGGATACCGTCGCCCTTCGTCTCAATTTAACGGCCCACAGTTGAGTTCCCGGTTGTTACGTGCGGTGCGCGCGCAGCGGCACCCATGCTATCGCAATCTTTTTTGGCCGTGAGCGCCTCATCGCCTTCATAACAAGCTCGAACCTCGACATGAAACTGTGAGGAACCGTCGAGGCTCTCGCTTGTTAGAATAGATATGTGATCCACATCATATGGTGAGCGCGGTGTTCGATGCGACCGCCGCGGTCGCGATGGCATCGATCGTGGGTCCATCGTGGGTCCATCGTGTGAGATGATCGAATGACGAGCGTATCGGAGATGATCGAGAACAGTGTGATCAAGCTGCAGAACAATATTAAAGCATTGCATCGCAAGATCGAGGAGGAGGTCTATACCAATATCGGCACATTGCGCGAGGCGGTGAAACAGGGGCTGGACGGGCTCGAA
>CAZSUE010000290.1:0-6428 GCA_964609045.1 uncultured archaeon
GCGGTGTGCGGTGAGCGGTGAGCGGTGTGCGGTGTGCGGTGTGCGGGGAGCGGTTCGCGGTGTGCGGGGAGCGGTGAGCGGTGTGCGGGGTGCGGTGAGCAAGGAGACGCCAATGAGAGGTTGAAAATGGGGGGCTTGGACCGCCCCGCCCGCCGATGGGTTGGAACAGCCTCTGGGGTTTTGGTAATGGGGCCGCCCCGGCCGCCAATGGGTTGGAACCGCCTCTGGGGGTTATGGATTGAGAGGTGCGGGCGTTAGGGAAGCCGGTGGGGGAGATGCGAGTGGCGCTGCGAGCGAAATACTATATCGGGTTGCGCATATCTGAGGGGCGAACCGAAACACGGTGATCCTATGCCTGCACCCACCACCGATCTCCTCTATATGCCCAGTATCGACGCGAATTATATTCGTCAGTTCGATGCCACCGTAATGAAAGCGACGCGCGATTATGTCGTACTCGACCGCACGGCGTTCTACCCAAAGGGCGGCGGTCAGCCCACCGATCGAGGGACATTGCGGTGGACGGACGGCGACGAGGCGCGCACGGCGCAGGTGGTGCAAGTCGTCAAGAAAGGTATCATCAAACATACTCTTGCGGTCGGCGATGCGAGCGAATTGCCCGCCACCGGTACGGAGGTCGAGGGGAGGCTGGACTGGGACCGCCGCTATCGCCATATGCGGATGCATACCGCGCAGCATCTCCTCTCCGGTATCGTCTTTGCGCATTGCGGCGCGGCCACGGTGGGCAACCAGATCCATGCGGACCGCTCGCGGATCGATTTCGCGCCGGCGGCATTCTCCGACGACGACCTCGCCGTTATCGCGGCGCGCTGCAACCGGTTCGTCGCCGACGGTGCGGCGGTGCATATCTTCGAGGAGGCGCGCGAGGAGTACGAAGCGCGCGATGAGGCCGAACGGCTGAACCTCTCGCTCCTCCCCAAATCGGTGACACGGTTGCGTGTCGTGGCCATCGAGGGCGTCGATGCGGTGCCCTGCGCGGGGACGCATGTGCGCGCCACCGACGAGCTGGGCGAGCTGACGATCCTCAAGCGCGAGAGTAAGGGGAAAGAGGCCGAGCGCATCACCTATACGCTGCAAAAGCCGTAAACGGCGAAACGGCGCTGGTATGCCATTAAGCCCTGGAGAACGCTCACAGAGCTCGGCATGGGTCTATATTCTCACAGTAGTTGAAGTTGACCGTTCCAGGCTATTCCAGGCTAGCATTTTCCACAAGTTTTCGGTGTGGGGATGTGATAGTTCGATGTTCGTTCTAACAATTTGACAATCGTACCAAAACCGACTTATATAGTTCGGCGGGTTGATCCTAATGAGAGGTAGAGATATGCCCGACGAAATCACGCCCAATCATGCACCCGATCCCCGCTTGCGTACAATAGTGACCGTTTTCACCACCGCGTTACTCGTTCTCGTCGGCGCCGGCAGCGTCATCACCGGACTGGCCTACGCCGATACCGATACTGATACCGACACCACCGACTCGGACCACGACGGTTGGTCGGATAGCTACGAACGGGCCATCGGTACCGATCCATACAATCCCGATACCGACGGCGACGGTATCCGCGACAGCGACGACCCCACCCCGAAAGGCTCGTTCGTGAACGAAGAAGAGGTCTGGGCCACGCACGAGATCGAGGTCCTGCTCACACCCGTGATCGCCGTTGAGGGCGCGACACTGAGCGCGAATATCAGCGTACAACGGCTCCTCCCCTCCGGCGTCACCGTCCCCGAGAACGGTGCGGTCTCCATCTGGGTCTATCGGCGCGCCGGCTACGGCGAAATGAGCCGCGTCGAGCGGCTCAGTGCGCCGCTCGCCGCCGACGGCACCGCCGCGGTGTCATTTTCCGCCGCCGAACCGGGGATGTATTACGCCGTCGCACTCGTCAACACCACCGGCACACCGCTGGGCGACAGCACCTCGACCTACGAGCTCGACCAGCAGCACCAGCGGCTCCGGTGCGGGTACAGCACCGCGCCGGTCTACCCCGCGGCGTACGCCATCGTCGACGCCGTCTATCCCACCCTCCTCACAGACCATACCGGCGTTTTCACCGTTCGACGCTACGCGTTCGCGCCGCAGAATACGACGAGGGAGTACCTCGCACAATACCGGAACGATTACCGGCCCGCGGGCTGCCTCGATGCGCTCTACCAGCCCACCAACGGGACGGTCCACCTCTACGTCAACCGCGAGGGCTCCCAGAGCGCCGACAGCGTCGCCGTGGGCGTCGATGGGACGAACTGGACCTATACATTCTCCACCGCCACCTCGTACCGCATCGCCGCCCTCGCCACCCAACAGTCGTTCTCGTGGGATTATGCGTTCTCGTATAAGTACCCATATGACACCGCCTCAGTATCCATTCGCACGCGGACCGTCTCATGGCTGCGGGTCATGGATAGCGGCGGCGAAAACGCTCGAACCGGCATACCGTTCGGCGACACGCGCAGCATCGAGCTCGCGCGGTATACGCTCAGCGGCATCGACGAAGAGACCTTCCATGCGCTCTATCCCGAACACGGCTGCATCGGCATCGCCAATACCTACCCACAGTACCGGACCGCATGGACCGGCACCGGCTGGATCTCGATCTTCTATACGCGCTGGGACTATGATGTCTACGAGAAATATTATTATTCGCTCCACGACGCACAGCTGGCACTCGACGGCAACGCCACCGTCGACTGGACCTTCGACGCGCCCGGCGAGTATCGGGTGGCCGGCGCGTTCTCCCCGAGCCAACCGTACCACCCCACCGGCAAGTTCGAGGAGGATCATTACGGCTACCAGTTCATGGACCATTACGATCTCGTGACCAATAGCGATTGTACCACCGACATTCGCGTGGCGATGTTCGCCGGCGCGGACCATTTCTTTACCGGCGACGAGACCAACGCCTCCATATCGTTCGTCGACGACGACGGCATCGTCACCGGCGTCCCGCTCGCGGTCTACGTCGACGGTAGCTACCAATACGACCTCGAAGTGGCCGGCGCGCGCATCGACGCCGACCTCGGCGCGCTCGGCACCGGCGACCATACCGCCACGGCGGTACCGATCCTCTCCACCCGTACCCACGACCTCGTCGACATCTTCGGTGCAGAGAACTTCTACGAACAATGGGTCGGGAGGACCGAGTTCACCGTCACGCCGCTGGCGGTCTATATCTACCATCCCTCGACCTTCGTTTACGATATGGAGAGCTCATTGCGGGTCGTCGTCTACGAGCCGGGGATGGTCCCCGCAGAGAACGCCGATATCGAGGTCTATCTCCAGTACAATAGCTATTACGGCATCCAGAACCGGCGCTTGGTCCACAGCGGGAACACCGACACCGCCGGGAGTTATATCGCCTCGTTCACACCGCCGAACCTGCAGCTCAACCAGCTCAAGATCGCTGTGGCCAGCGGGACGCGCACGGTAACGATGGTCGAGTATGTCACCGTCCGCGACCAGCAGATCGACGGGGCGATCACCACGAACAAACCGATGTACCGCGCCGGCGACGAGATCCGGCTTCGCTATCTCGTCTGGAACGCCGACCTCGTCGAGCCCCTGACCGGCGCCACCGAGTGCGTCCTCACCGACCCGTACGACCGCGACCTCTATCGCGAAACGCTTTCCACCGATCGCTGGGGCGCGGCGAACACTTCCATCCCGTTGGGTGCGGAGATGCCCTGGGGAAGCTACACGCTTTCGGTCCGGTACGACGGCGCCACCGTCGCGAGTCGCAGCATCACCATCGAGGACTACGAGCTGCCCGCAACGCGCGTCAGCTTCGACGACGCACCCGACGAGATCGCGCCGAGCGCGCAGCATACGATACCCGTGGCCGTCGAATACCTCTTCGGCGCACCTGTCACCGAGGGCGAGGTCAACTTCACCACCACCGGCAAGAGCGCGCGGTCCACCTCTATCTATCCCTACGGCGGCTATGGCGAATACGGTTATGGCGAATACGGCGGCTACGGCGGCTATGGCGCGTACACCGACGGGGGCGTCGGAGCCCTCGAGGTGGACCGCGACGAGGGGTACGCCCCGTCCTACGACTACTGGTATCCGTATTATGACCCGTACATCGTCGTGCAAGAGTTCACCGAGACGGTGACGGTGGAAAACGGCTGGGCGAACCTGACGCTGGACGCGGACGAGAATATCAGTTTCTACACCATCGCCGCGCAGTTCTCCGATCGGTTCGGACACGCGTCCGCCGCATCGCATACCATATATGTGGGCGCCGCGCCGGAGCCCGGTGTCGAGTACCGCCTCGAGGCCGCAGCGGACGGGGAGCGGTACGCGCCCGGTTCGGACCCACAGATCACGATCAACGCCACCCGGTACGAGACCGCCACCGACCGCTCCACACCGCTTTCCAATGTCTCGGCGGCGATCGCCGTCACCGTCGCCAACGATTCCGAGACGCGCACCGTGGCCAACGATACGCTGGCGCTGGGTGAGGACGGCACGGAGACCATCACCTTCACGGCACTGGGGATCGATCTCGACGCCAACCTCCACGACGGGCTTTACTGGTACGAGGTCCTCGTGAGCGGTGTTTCCGGTCTCGTCGTCGGCGAGGAGACCACACTCTCATTTTCCGTCTACCGCGACGAGTACGAGGTCGCCACCGATGCAGTGAACTACTCCGCAGGGGATACCGCGCAGATCACACTCCGTGGGATCGACCTCCTCACCCAACGGGCGCTGGCCGACGAGTATACGCTGAGGATAGGGGCGGAAGGGACGCTGAGCGCCAGCGGCCAAGCGGAGTATCAGTACTACTATTATTACCGATCACCGTCCGCGACCACCCTATTGGTGAAGAATGGGGGGCTCTCGGCCACCGGCGCCACGGTCCACTGGGAGATACCGCAGAACATCCCCGATGGCGCGTACGATATCGTCGTTGCGTTCGCGAACGCGACGATCACGCACACGGTCCAAGTCTTCGACGATGTCCCAACCACCATCGAACTGGAAGCGGATCGCGAGACATTTACGCCCGGTTCGCAGATCACCTTCACCGCATCGTTCGACCGGCCGCTTTCCGGCTATCTCTACTGCGATACGACCACCGGGCCGGACCACGACGCGCAGACCGCCGCGCTTGCGGGCGAACGCAGTTACCAGTTCACCGTACCATGCGCGGCGTGGCGTGCGACCATGACCGCACGCGTGCTCTATATCGACGCTGTGGGTCGCGCGATCACCGCGTCGGTCACGCTCCAGCCCGCGCTCGATACGCTCCAGATCGCGGTAGAGACCGATCGCGCCGATTACGAGCCAGGCGATACCGCGCATGTGACCGTCACCGTCACCGATAGCAGCGGCCAGCCGGTGCCCAACGCGCTCGTTGCCGTCATGGTGGTGGATACCGCGATGTTCGAACTCGACGGCACCGACCACGGCGGCGAAGCCTCATGGTTCGGGCGCTATCGCACCCCCTCTTCGCTACAGCGCAACTACCGGCTCGAGAAGAACTGGTACGCGACAGTCTGGCATCCACGCGCGCTCCCACTCTCCACCATCGCACAATACCCGGTCGCAGAGCCTGTGGATGGGAACGGGAGCCAGTACGCGCCGGGAGGCGGGGGGTACGAACTCGACGGCGATGCGGCCGCGCCTCCCAACGCGGCGGAGGACTGGTCGCGACCGCACGAGGCCGACCTCTCCGACGCGCTGCAAGATGAGCTGGACGAGACCAGCGTACGGGAGACCTTCTCCGATACCGCGTTCTGGTCCGCGGCCCTCACCGGGAGGAACGGGACGCTCCAGTTCGCCGTGCCGCTCACCGACGACATCTGCGGCTGGAATGTCAAGGTCCTCGGGTCGACCATCGATTGCCGCGGTGCGGTGGCGCAAACATCGTTCAACGCGTCCAAACCGTTCTTCATCGAGCCGGTGCTCCCCGCCGTGATGACCCAGGACGATGAACTGCTCATCGGGTGCCGGGTCCATAACTTCCTCCCCGAACCGCTCACCGTGCGGCTCGGGTTCACTGCGGGCGCATGGCTCGAGGCGTTCGGTGTTAACGAGAAGAATATCACCATCGACGCCGAGAGCGTGGACGAGTGGTCGTTCTTCGTGCGCATCGTCGGCAACGGCGAGGTGAACATCACCTTCATCGCCACCGATTTCGGCAACCGCACCGACGCGGTGCGGCGTACGTTGACCGTCCGGCCCAACGGCGCACTCCTCACCGACCATCGCGCCGGGGTCGTCGAGGGCGCGGTCGACGAGTCCATTGCGTTCGCGTCCGAGGCGGTTTCGGGCTCCGAGCGCGCCGTGCTGCGCCTGACCGCCGGCTACCGCGGGCTCCTCCTCGACGGCGCGGGTTTTCTTGCCGGTTACCCCTATGGCTGTACCGAGCAGACGATGTCGAAACTGCTCCCCGATATCCTCCTCT
>CAZSUE010000291.1:0-6403 GCA_964609045.1 uncultured archaeon
CCACATTGCCCGTATGATCCGTCGCATTGTACTCGATGTAGCGCTTCCCGTCCGGGCCAGCGATGGTGAAATTACCGTCATAGCGCGTCCACGCCGTCCAGCCGTCCGTTGCGTTCCAGACGCGGTACCAGACCGCGGCGATACCGGTCCCGTTCCCGCCCATATGCGTCTCATTATCTTGCGCAGTGAGATTGAACGCGGTATGCGAGGTCACATTCCAGTTATCGCTCTTAATAAGTCGATACCGCGGGGTTCCAACCGTGATATTGGTATCCGGCACGGTCGTATCCACGACGATATCCTTATTATACGCCAGCGAGTGCTCGGTCTCGTTATCCGGTGCGGGGAGCGTGAGGATCGCGTTATTTCTAGCGCGATCAGTAATATTGCTCCCGTTCAGATTGAGCGCGTCAATATCCCAGTAGGCAAGATCGTAGCTCGTATCGTTCGCCTGGACATAATAGGTGAAATTGAGGAAGAATGTGCCGCTCCCGTCGACATAGGTCGCCCCGAGAAAGGTGGCGTTTTGGCGCAGACTGAGATTGAGCGTGATATTTGGATCGCCTCCGAGAATATACACTGGATCCGAGAACTCGACGGTGATATTGATCTGCGCGCCGATCGTATAATAGCCGTCTGGCGTGTCCGAGGTGACGTTGACGACCGTGGGAGGGGTCGTATCTGTTCGTGACGCCTGCGCGGTCCCGCCGTATGCGCCCATATTGATCCGACCTCCATGTGGTCCATAAGGATGCTCCTCACCTGAAGCGTCTGCGGTCGGATCGCCGGCGTCGATGCACGGGCTATAGGAATACCGCGGATCGTCGATCCATTCACCATCGTCATCGATAAACGAACCACCGTGATAGCTGCCGTTATAGGACATGAGATGGAAATCGTACGCCGACCAAGCGGTCGCATATTCTGGCCCCGTCCCCACCGGCAATTTGCCGCCAACGAAACGCGGGCCGATATCCCACGGTTTCGTCCCGTTGAGATTCCCTGTGCCGTTCACTATCGGATCGAAATTCATACGCTCGAGATAGACATAGGAATAATTGACGGAAATATTCTGGGGATCGGTATTGACAGAATAGATGGAGAGGACGCCGTTCTCACTATTGTTCCAAAAGATCGTGTTCCATATCTCCGCAGTACCGGCGACATAGAGCGCACCGCCGTTCACCGTGGCATTATTGCCGACAAAGTCGCAGTTGGTGATGTTGAGATCGCCATCTCCAGTCGCGTAAATAGCACCACCGTCGACTGTAGCATTATTGCCAGCGAAAATCGAATTTATAATGGGGAGGTAGCCCTTCTTAAGATAAATAACCCCTCCTGTGCGGCCCCTATTTGCATTAAACACTGAATTTTCGATGATGGCGGATTCTTTATCGGTCAATTCAGTATAGTATATTGCTCCTCCCATCGAACCACTCCTGGAAGCAGTAAAGGTCGAGTTATAAACAAACATTTTCCCATATAATAGAATATAAGCTACGCCTCCGCTACTTGACGCATTATTTTTATTAAATACACAACTATTGGCGTCGAATATAGAATCTCCATAAAAAACGCCTCCTAATTTAGCTGAATTATTTACAAACAGCGACTCTTCAACTCGAACTTGGTCAGAACCATATGTAGCCACTACGCCACCAGATGGAGCGGAGTTCCGATAAAATTCGGATTGTTCAATAGATAAATACGAGTTTATATGGCATCTTATAACGCCGCCATCGACGCCAGCGCTATTATTTGAAAAATAACTATTTTTGATATAGGCGTGACTGTTTTTTGCAAGAAAAATACTTCCTCCCCACGCATCCGCGGCATTCGAGTGGAATGAACAGTTTGAGAGATAGATATTCGAGCCCGTATCTACGTAAATACCACCCCCATTATTTCCAGTATTGTTGAAAATCGTTACATTCTGGAGATGGAATTGACTCATAGTAGAAGACGGGGGCACCCCCCTATCAGAAGTCACATAAATAGCAGCACCGTCTACACCGATTTCAGCTGCCCCTCCACCTTTGATGCTCATTCTTTCTATTGCCCCATATTTATCAGCCGTCGAAATTTCAAACACTCTTGATTCACTATCGTCATCTGCATTAACTATAGTTTGAAATTGTTCATTGCCCATAATTGTGATATTAATAGAGATTACAATCGGGAAAATCTCGCCGATAGATGTATTATACTCTCCTTTTGCGCAATGTAATGTGCCATTATTTATTTCATTATTGTAGCTTTTCTTGATCTCATCTAAAGAATAAGTTATTGTCCTCCACGGGTTCTCCTTCGTTCCATCCCCCAAGGTGTCATTTCCATTGAGTGCATCGGCATACCAGTGTGGGCCGACGGCAAAGCTATAGCTAGTATCTGGTACAATCCAATTTCCAGCACGATCTTGTACATTGCTAATATTGAGGCGGTACGTTCCCTCATGCTCCTCGGTCATGAAGAAAGATCCATTCCAATGGCGGTCGTCGTACCATTGGACAGTTTCTATCTCCAAATCATCATATGGTTCCGATTTGCCAAAAGTGACCTTTATACTATCCATATCATCGATCGTTTCGGAGAAAGTTATATTAAAGTAATAGGTCTTATCCACCGTATATTCGGGCCAAACCTCGACATCTGTAACAACGGGACTGGTGGCATCGTATACAATAGTAACTTTTTTATCGTCCACTGGGGAGCCCTCATTATTCCCAGCACTATCATTGGCTATAGCGGATAATTCATAATATCCTTCCCCAGCTGGAAATGTGAAATCCCAACCCCATGGACTAGAAGTATCTTTTTCGAATATTTTCCAATTCGAAGATTCGTATTTATACCACAAACTGACATTGTTGATCGGTGACATCTCATCTTCGAACTCTTCCACCACAATTTCGAGCGGTGTTGAGTTCTGCCAATAAGAGGCTATAGAGATGTCTGCTTCAGGGGCTTGAGTATCATAACCACACCGAACAGCATCTAAAAGTTCGTTCACCTCGACATTGCTTGCATTATCGTACGTTATCGTATAGAAACGGTACCAACCATCTCCATTTCCATCTGTAGTGAAATTGAATGTCCACTTCCATGTTTCATCGTAACTTTTTGTCGAAAGTTTACTATGATTTTCCCATGATCCGTTATGAAATGTGTGATCATAATAGAGAGTGATATTTTTCACACCAGTTAACTCATCTTGACCGGTGGCAGTGATCTCGATCTCCTCTGGACTCCAGTATGGAATGATCGGATCGACAGACGACTCTGGTGGAGTGGAGTCGTAAATAAATGTATCTTGACCATAGCCCACCTGAGGATTCGAAAGATTATCGAGAGTATAGCTCCGCACTCGGTAATCGCCATCGTCCGGTTGGAAAGAATAGTTCCAGCTCACATTTCCGGTACAGAGCAACCAATTCTCGGTAGCGTTCCACCCGCTACCATTATAATAAAGCCCACTGGTCGTGTTCCGGATAGATATATAGACATATCCTACGCCACTACCATAATCGCTCGCGTCACCGACAATCCCTTCAGTTGGCCAATTGGTTGCATTGTAAATATTCAACGCGAGAACGGGTGATGACTCCGGCGGAGTTACATCATACCCACACATCGCATCATACGGCGGACTTATTGGCGCATCCTCATAGTTCGACGCATTATCCTTCGCGATCGAATAGAATTGGTAGAAACCGCTCCCATTCGGGAAGGAAAACTCCCAGCTATACGGAATAGTATCGCTGCTTCCATAGAGCCAAGGCCCCGACCAAGTCTCATTATCGGTCGAGTTATAATAATAGAGATAGAGCTTATCGATCCCGCTGAGCTTATCATTAGTTTCGTCGGGATCGTACTCGATCGTGATCGATGTATTATTCCAATAGGGCGATATGGCTGTCAGGTTCGATTGGGGCACCCATGTATCGTTGCCCGCGATCGTTTCATTGACATACGCTTTATATTCGACTTTATCTTGCGAATCGGTCGCATTGGAACAGAACCCATAATACCCGCTCCCGTTCGGGAAGGAAAACTCCCAGCTCCACCCGTCGGTACCATCTTCGTCAACCCCGTAGAGCGTCCAATTCTCCCATGTGGTATCATCTTCTGAAAAATGATAGTATAGCGATACATTCTCGACCTCGCGCGTCGTCGCGGCGAACGCCGTGGCCGTGACCTCGATAGTACCGTTATGCCAGTACGGCGTGATCTGATCCACGAACGACTGCGGTCTCGAAACATTGAACCCGAGGGCGGTATCGTTATCGGTTGGTATCCCTTCGACCGCACCGAGATTATCGACAGCGACGGAGTAGAACCGATAATGGCCGGTACCGTTCGGATAGGTGAAGGTGAAGTTCCAGGGTGCGCCAGTATCGGTACCGAACAGCCACGGCCCGGACCAGCTCCCGTTTTCGCCCGTCCTGTTATAGAAATAATAGAGCGCGACTTCGCCGACACCGCTTCCGTTATCCTGCGCCGTAATGTCCAGCTCGATGAAGTCGTCGTGCCAGTAGGTTGTAACATCGTCCACCGACGACTCCGGCGGCGTATTGTCCACGATATAACTGAGATTCTGCTTCGGTTCCTTCTGCCCGAACAGATCGGTGGCGTTGTATTCGAGATACCGCTGCCCATCTCCATGTTCGTCGCTGAATGTGATATTCTCCGTATACTCTTGCCACTGCGACCATTGACCGTTCCCGCTTTCGTTCCAGATCCGATATTCGATATTATCGACGCCGATACCCATTCCGTCCGACGCACTGAGATTGATCTCGGTGGTTCCGTTCACATACTGTTGATGGATCGGCGTGCCGTTCGTCACTGTCGTCGTCGGCGCGGCGGTATCGATAACGATCTCCTTATTATACGACAGCGAGTTCGCCTCGCCCACCCCCGGTAAGTCGAGGGTTGCAGTATTCCGTGCAATATCGACGATCTGGCTGCCATTGAGATTGAGCGCACTACTCGACCAGTATGCAAGATCGCCGGTATTGTCGCCCGCCTCGACCGTGAAGGTGAAGTTCAGGTAGACCGTGCCGCTCCCCGCGAGATAGGTGATGTTCCGTTGTGTACCCAGATCTACGGTGATGTTCGGATATCCGCCGCTGCTGTAAATGAAGACCGGTTCGGAGAACTCGACGGTGATATTGATCTGCGCACCCACCGTATAATAGCCGTCCGTCGTATTGGAGGTGACATCGACCACTATTGGGACGATCGTATCCGACTTCGACGCCTGCTCCGTGCCGCCGTACCCACCGATATTGATGCGGTCGCCATTGGGTGCGGGCTCATCGCCTACACTCACGCTTGTATTGCCCGCATCGATACAGGGGCTATAGGTATAGAACAGATCGTCGACCCACTCGCCGTCGTCACCGACCAATGTCCCGTTGTGGTAGCTACCGTTATGCGACTGGAGATGGAGGTCGTAATCCAGCCAAACCTCGGCATACGCTGCACCGGTCCCCAACGGAAAGATGCCGCCGACGAACGAGGGATCGCTATCGATACAACCCTCACCGAACCAGCCCTCGCCGCTTCCATCCTCGATAGCCGAATAGCTCACCGCGAACGACCCTGACCCCGCGAGCTGGTCGACACTGTTGTTCCAAACAATCGAGTTGTCGATGACTACATCCCCAATAGCGTAGACACCACCGCCGTTGCCGGTGGCGTTATTCCCGACGATATTACAGTTCGTAACGGTCGTCGATGAGCCGCTCGATGCATTGATCCCACCGCCGTTGCCGGTGGCGTTATTCCCGATGATGAAGCTATTGCGAAGCTTCATCGTACCATCGTTGGAGACGCCGCCACCGTCATTTGCTTCGTTGCCGACGATGTAGCTGGAACTGATATTCATACTCCCCGTGGAGAAGAGCGCGCCGCCACTATCGCCGGCAATGTTCTCCATCAGAATGCTCTCGGTCAAATTGAGCGAGCCGCCGTCGAGATAGATCGCACCGCCGCGCGGTGCACTATTATTTTCGAACCGACACGCGGCGACCGTATATGTTTCGCTACTTTCGGTATAGATCGCGCCACCACCCGACGACGTCGCTGAATTGTTCGTAAAGGTACCGTTCTCCACTGTGAGCGCTGAGTCCGTACGGCCGTAGATCGCACCACCGCTGTCTGCAGAATTATTATCGAACCGGCAGGAAATGATCGTCGCCGTGGCACTGGTATCGATCAATAGCCCGCCACCGTTTCCACTGATACTACCGCCCGTGATCGTCAGGTTCTCGATGGTAAAACTGATGCCCTCGCCACTCGTCAAGACGCGGTTTGCGCCGTCGGCGTCGATCACCGTCGTCGATGGATCGGTCCCAATAAGTGTGACATCGTCGATCAGCTCGATGCCGTTATTTGTCGT
>CAZSUE010000292.1:0-504 GCA_964609045.1 uncultured archaeon
AGTGCGTTTTTTCCGGCGGGGACCACCGGCGCGCGGTCGTCGCGCACCGTACGAACGACCAGCTCGCGCAGCATGAAGGTTTCAAGGAAGCGCCGCACTTCGACCCCGCCGAGTGCGGCAACGAGCGCGAGCACCGCGATGGGCGTTTCGAAGAGGAGGTAGCTGAGGCGGAAGAACGAGGGCGGGGTGTACCGAAGCGCCAGCGCAATATCGAGCGCCATCAGCGCGATGGCGGCCAACCCTGCAAATGTGACATAGCCGAGCTGTGCTCGCAGCGCAGGGGTGTGCTCGACGACCTCGTCGATGAGGCCGAGCGAAGCGACCACCGGGTTCCGGCTACCAAGCCGATTTGAGGTTTCAGCGGTCGTTGGGGACGGCTCCGACGGCGCCTCTCCGGACAGCCCGAGGGTCGACGGGAATTGGCCCCTATCGTCCCAGAGTTGGGCCACGGCCTCGAACCGACGGTGGAGCACATTAGTGAACCGAAACGCTTTGATCGTGAAA
>CAZSUE010000292.1:514-6374 GCA_964609045.1 uncultured archaeon
AAAATGGTGAGGATGACCGCCAGCGCGAAGAGGAGGATGCCGAGGGCGAACTGTATGAGAATGATGCCCGTATTGCCACTGGAAAGAGCGATGGCGGGCGAATAGAGGAACGCAAAGAGGAGATCGAGGGCCACGGTGGCGATGTGCACCGTTTTGAGCAGGAGTAATACGGCGGCGACCGATAAGGCGAGAAGGATGAGCGAGTAGAACCGTCGGAGGTAATCGTGGAGCTCGGCGGCGAGGTCGACCAGCGCCTCGAGCGGGCCCTCGACTGACCACTGTAGTGAGAAGTATTGAGGGAATGATCTGTTCATAGCTCGAACCACCGTCGGCTTCGCCGCTCATTATATATAAGTATTGTCGGAAGAATGTTACGAGAAGACTTTTTAGAACTCCTTCGAATCGTTCCGATGAGATGTCCGCATCTTCGCTCATTTCGAGGCTATGGTATGGCGAGAAAGAACCGCCGCGATCACCACCCACCATCTGGATCGAACCCAAATACCGAATCCGATACTTTCACCGATACTGGCACCGATACTGGCACCGACACTGACACCGATACTGGCTCCGATAATGTCACAGATGCCGATACAGATGCGTATCGGTACACCTCTATGTCGCGTGGGGGCCGCCGGCGTCATCCGTCATCGGTGGCGTCGAGCGCAACGGGAAGAAAGGATCGGACGAAAGGATCGCAAAAACCGGGCATCGCCGGCGCACTCCTCATCATCTGCGGTATCATCGGGATCCTTTTCGGGACCGTACTCCTCGCCACCGCGCCGTTCGTCGATGAGTTGATCGACAATAACTGGAGCGCCGCCACGCGGGTGATCCGCGGGAGGGTCACCACGGTGAATGGCACACCGATCGCGAACGCGACGATCACCGTCCACGACGACAATCTGACCGTAACGACCAACGCCTCCGGTGCATATGTCATCCACGGCGTGCCAGTGGGCTATTGCGAGATCACCGTCGAAAAAACGGGCTATCGAACCGTCCGTTACAAGACCTTCATCGTCGAGAAAGGGACGGGCGGGTCGCAACCCGGCTCGAAGGTGGAAACCGGCGACGATGTCGAGCTCGATTTCACGCTCCGAAAGGGAGCGGGTACGCGTACCTACGGCGTGCCCGTCGCTACCTTCGCACGGATGGGTATGACGATCTTCGGCGCGATCTCGCTCTTCTTCGCACTCGTCGCGCTCGTCGGCGGGCTCTACGCACTGAAGCGGAGGAAGCTCTGGCTCGTGGTCCTCGGCAGTATCCTCGGGTTCCTTTCCGTGGGGTTCGCCATTGGATCGATCCTCGCGCTCGTTGCATTATTTATCGCGATCCTCGCGCGCAAAGAGTTCGCCCGCTCGAAACGGTCGCAAAAGGGCGACGGCGATGACTCCCATCGCGATACCTCGACCGCGGACGGCTATCCGCCCGGACCCGATACCTATTAGCTCGTTGGGGTCGTTGGGGGGCGACGGGGTCGATCGGGTTGTATTGGATGAGGGAGAGGTGGAGGTAGAGGTAGAGGTGGAGGTGGAGGTAGAGGGGGGCAAGAGGTATCATTATGGTAGAGGGGTCCTCCAGCGTCCACACGCAGTGGTAGGGGAAGTCCTCCAGCGCCCACACGCAGCGGCGAAAGAACGAAACGCTTTTATAGGCGCGAGGAACACATCACCGGTGGACAGTATATCGATGGCCCAGCCCCCGCTTTCACTGGTTCATGGGCCCGATGGAACGGCGCTCGGTCCACGACCGAACCCTTGCCCGACCGTCGCAACGCTACAATACAGTATAGAAAAGTACAGTACAGTACAGTACAGATCGATAGAATCGTCCAATAAGGTGACCCAATGCCACGCGGACCCAAAGCAGTTCTCAAAGTAGCAGAGGCATTACAATCCGATGTCGGCCACGGCAAGGCGCGTATAGACAACACGATCAGGCGCAAGCTCAAGCTCTCCCCGGGCGATATCATCGAAGTGGTGGGCGAGAAGACCACCGCGGCGGTGGTCTGGCGCTCGCGACCCGAGGACGAGGGGAAGGGCCTCATCCGCATCGACGGGATGATCCGCAAGAATGCGAATGTGTCGCTGGGCGACAAGGTCACTATCTACAAGGCCGATGTCCAGGGCGCCAAGAAGGTGGTCATGGCCCCGATCATCCAGCAGAGCCACAAGGTCCAGTTCGGGCACGGCATCGAGAGCTTCATCAAACGCGGGCTCCTCAAGCGCCCGATCTCGCAGGGCGATACGATCATCATCCCCGGCATCGCGCTGATGGGCGGCGCGCTCCCGTTCGGCATCACATCCACCTCGCCCAAGGGCATCGTCCAGATCTCGGTGGATACGAAGGTCGTGGTCCGCGACGAGCCCATGGAGAAGGTCGAGGTGGCCACGCACATCACCTACGAGGACATCGGCGGGCTCAAGGAAGAGCTGCGCCGCGTCCGCGAGATGATCGAGCTGCCGCTGAAGCATCCGGAGCTCTTCGAACGGCTCGGCATCGACCCGCCCAAGGGCGTGCTCCTCCACGGCCCGCCGGGCACCGGCAAGACGCTCATCGCCAAGGCGGTGGCCAACGAGTCCGGTGCCTCGTTCTACTCGATCATGGGGCCGGAGATCATGTCGAAGTTCTACGGCGAGAGCGAAGCGCAGCTGCGTCAGAAGTTCGAGGACGCGGAGAAGAATGCGCCCTCGATCATCTTCATCGACGAACTCGATTCCATCGCGCCGAAACGCGAAGATGTGCACGGCGAGGTGGAACGGCGCGTGGTGGCGCAGATGCTCACGCTCATGGACGGGCTCAAAGGGCGCGGGAAAGTGATCGTGATCGCGGCGACGAACCGACCCAGCGGGGTGGACCCCGCGCTGCGTCGGCCCGGCAGGTTCGATCGCGAGATCGAAATAGGCGTGCCGGACCGCAACGGTCGTTCGGAGATCCTTCAGGTCCATACCCGCGGGATGCCGCTCTCGGACGAGTTCAATTACAAAGACTATGCCGAGATCACACACGGGTTCGTCGGCGCGGACCTCGCCGCGCTCACGCGCGAGGCGGCCATGCGCGCGCTGCGGCGCTATCTCCCCGAGATCGATCTCGAAGAGCCGATCCCCGCCGAGATCCTGCGCAAGATGGAGGTGCGGAAAGCGGACTTCGACGAGGCGCTCAAGGAGATCGAGCCCTCGGCGCTGCGCGAGGTGCTCATCGAGATGCCGAACACGCGCTGGCGCGATGTCGGCGGGCTCGAGGATATCCAGCAGAAACTGCGCGAGATCGTCGAGTGGCCGCTGAAAGAACCGGACGCGTTCGAGCGCATGGGTATCAAGCCGTTCCGCGGCGTGCTCCTCTTCGGCCCGCCGGGAACGGGCAAGACCCTTTTAGCCAAGGCGGTGGCCAACGAGTCGAACGCGAACTTCATCTCGATCAAGGGCCCGGAGGTGCTCTCCAAATGGGTGGGCGAGAGCGAGCGCGCGGTGCGCGAGATCTTCAAGAAAGCGAAACAATCGTCGCCGTCGATCGTCTTTCTCGACGAACTCGACGCCATCGCGCCGCGGCGCGGCTATAGCGGCGAGAACCATGTGACCGAGCGCATCGTCAACCAGCTTCTCACCTCCATCGACGGGCTCGAACAGCTCGGCAATGTGATCGTGCTCGGCGCGACGAACCGCCCCGAGCTCATCGACCGCGGGCTCCTCCGTATCGGTCGGTTCGACCGGCTCCTCATGGTGCCGGTACCGGACCGCGATGCGCGGCTCGAAATACTCAAGATCCATTCGCGGGGGATGCCGCTGAAGGATGTGGACCTCGAGAAGTTCGCCGACAAAACGAAGAACTATGTGGGCGCGGACCTCGAGGGGCTCTGTCGCGAGGCGGCCATCGTCGCATTGCGCGAGAACCCGCGTTCGAAGCGAGTCACGAACGCACATTTCAAGCAAGCGTTGGAATCGATCCGCCCGAGCGTCGACGAGGAGTCGAAGCGGTACTATAAGCAGGTGGCCAAGCAGCTCGAAGGCGGAATAAATAAAACACAGAAGGAATATTTGGGGATGCACGGGTGAAGCGATGAAAAAATTCGCCACAGAATTGCAAGGATTAACGGTCATGAGCGATGATGGCCGAATACTCGGTACGATCGATAACTTTGTTGTGGACACGAAGAACGGCGATGTTCGGCATGTCCTATTGAATCCGGCACAGGAGACGGATATGCGGCAATTCAAGACGGATTACCGCGGCCGGCTCGTGCTGCCGTTCAATAAGATGCGCTCCGTCAAGGATGTCGTCGTGATCGGACCACTATGATCGTTGGGCCGTACCAGCTACGGTCGATGCGAGACCGAACTATCGCACGGCGCGGTTGCGCGTTGTGTATCGATAGCGGGGAGCGCTGCTTTTCTCCGCTGCGCACCGCCGCTAGCGCTAGGTTTACGCATAATTCGACGAACTTCGAGCGTTTCTAAATAGAATACGTCCTAACAAAAGCGTTTTACATCTGCTCAATGTGGAAATGACCTTGACTTCGAACATGCAGATGGAACAAGATGGAACAAATGGGGCGTGGGATCGTCGCACCGCACACCGCTAATTGCGGCCGGTGCGGGGTGGACCAAGTCCCCAATCCCCAACCCCCAGTCCCTTCCGTTATCTACCCAAGGTGACATGATAGCGTGCCGATCAAACGATATCGATCCGGGCTTCCGGGGATCACACCCTCACGGGTCACACCCGATTTTACCGAAGGCGACGACGAAGCGGGAGCGAAGCGGAAGCGTGTCGACGAGGAACCGCCGGCGGTGATACCGCGCCTCCGGCTGGCCGACGATGGGTTCCTCCTCGACCAGCGGTTGCGCGCACACCACGGCGTGGAGGACTGGTCCCGAGGTGCGCTCGCGCAGTTCGAAGTATTGCGGGGATTGCTGGAGGAGCCGCCGCTCTTTTATATCGTCGACGAACGCGGGGTCGCACGGAACAAACCGCGGCTCCAGATCATACGCGAGTGCGCGGGAGCGGTCCCGGTCTGGATCGATCCGGGGATACGCTATGCGGACAATATCATCGATTTCATCATCGCAGGCGCGGGCGCGGTTGTGCTCAACACCGAGACATTACGGAGCCTCGACGAGCTCGAGGAGGCGGTGGAGCTCTCCCCCAACCTCATCTTCGTGCTCGCGATCGAGCCGCGCAGCGGGAAGATCTGTAGCCCGGATCGATACATCCAGGGCGAGGACCCGCGCGCGCTCCTCGCAGAGGCGCAGCGCGTCGGCGTCCGACGCGTCGCACTGGCGGTGGACGACCCTTCGATGGGAACGGGGGGCCCTTCTGCGCTCTCGGCGGCGGTGGAGAGGACGAAACCCGCATTGGACCGGCTCGTCAGCGCCGCCGCCGCGCTCCTCCGCGACGATGCGTCGCCGCGCGTTATCGCCACCGGGCCGGCGGCGTGGGCGCAGCGCCAGTGGCTCTGGGAGCGCGGCGTGGAGAGCGTCGTGGTCGATGTCGAGCTGTTGCTCGGCGGCTAACGCCGAGGGCACGCTCCTCCGCGCCGCATCGCAACATACCGGTGGCTTCGCTTCGTTTCGCTTCAATTGTCAATTTTCGGGCCATGGCAAATAGGTAGGTATAGATAGATAGATAGATAGATAGATAGATAGATAGATAGATAGATATAGATGAAGCAGAATCGATCCTTACGCATACGCCATAGTGCCTCCGGCACTGTCAGTCCACGGAAACACATGCGGTGATTTCCGCGCTGCCGATTTCTGCACAGATTGCAACAAGCCCGAACCTCGACATCAAAGTGTGACATCCTTCAGCAGAAACGGTCTCTGCGAGCTGCGTTTCTGCGAACATTGCCGGAGAGGAA
>CAZSUE010000293.1:0-6365 GCA_964609045.1 uncultured archaeon
TGACTCCGAGCGAAGCGAGGAATGGCGCGACGGGGGCCGCCGCACCCCCGATTGTTTTTCGTGTGGCTGACCGGGAACGACGGTGTGACCAAGCGTCTATTTATGTTTTCTCCAGAAAGCTTAAGTACTAAAGATAGGGAGCCATGATACGAAATGAGTTGGCGGTCAGCCTCTAGTATGATTGATCTGAAACAATAACTTCTTCACAAACAAACTTCATGATTATAATTTCTCGCTTCATGGTGTTCGGTATGGAAAAAAAGGAGAGGGGTTAGGATTTGGAATTTTGGGGCGCCCCGCCCCCGGATGTTTTACATTTATTTAGCGGAAGGCGCCTCTATTTGAGCCTTTCGGGAAATATCTAAGTGTAGGGAGCATGCCAGGGATCGAAGGGGGCAATCGGATGTCTCGCGCGACGAAGCTCGATAAACGGAAACATGCATTGCGCGCGCTCACATCGCGCTTCTGTGAGGAGTTCCTCGACGAGGAGTATGCTGAACTGTCCGCGCGGGTGATCGACGATATTGCGCGGAGGGCTCCGATCTTGCTCGTGCGCGGAAAGGTCGAAATTTGGGCCGCGCCGGTCGTCTACGCCCTCGGGCAGATCAATGCTCTCTTTAACGAGCGGTACCAACCGTCCCTCTCGAGGGACGAGCTCTGTGACTCTTTTGGGACGAAGAGGCGTACGACATCCCAGAAGGCCAAGCGCATTAGTGACCTACTCGACATGGAACTATTCCATCCGGACTATTCGACCGCAGACGCCCATCAGCGTCAGCCGTTAGAAGCGTTTGGCCTATTGTTCCGCGAGCTCTGGGCGGGGAGGAGCGATGAACGTACCGAGCGGCTCCTTTCGTTGTACTTCACAAAAAAGGACGGGGGATGCGACAGGGGAGCAGTGCCGAAACGGGCGATCGACGCGGAGGGAGCGGAAGAGGGAGAGGAAACGGAAAAGCACGATGAAAGGGGCAACGGCCAGATCGAAAAGGATAGCGATAATAATAGTGGGATTAAAGGGGGTATTAATAGTAATAGTCGTATAGGTGCTGAGATCGATATTGATATTGATCTCGATCTCGATCTCGATCCCGCTCAGCGGACGCTCTTTTCCTTCACCGACGACAACGACAACGGCAACGACAACGACAAAAGGGAAGACGATAATGACAAAGAACGACGAACCGCCGTAAAGGAACCATAAGTGAGGGAATAATATGTCAGCCATTACCGAGAGGGTCAGGGAGATAACGGCATCGGACGACACGATCGAGTATAAATTATATCATCTCGTCGAACTCGCCTTCATGGCGACGGGGAGCGGTTCGAAAGGAGGCGACTACACCGACCCCGTTACCTTCAGTCTCGTAGATACCTGGGTCTGCGTCGATCATTATTATGGAAGCGTGTGTGTGGGGTCTAATCTCACGGATGGCGATGTAGAGGACAGGACGGCGATAGCGAGGATCTTCGAGGATATCAAGAACCGGTTGATACGGTTCGATAAGGAACTGGAGGAGACGAGGAGGCAGGTCTTCAATAGAATCTTCGATACGCCGGTCGATTGCGATTGGTTAGTATCAGCGGTCGATGCTACAAAGTGATCCAAGTGCCAACTCGGTGACGGCGCCGCGGCTTTACCAAGATTACCAGGATCACCAATTGGGTCAAAGGCCATTGCCGCCAAAATTACCAGGACTAGCAGAATAATATGAAAGAGTGGGTATGCTTCTCTATGGGTGGTAGACCGATGTGTATGGAGACCACTCGGAGTCCACGGGGCCGCCGCTCCTTCTGAGGGGGCGCGGAGAGGAGCGAAGGCACAATAGCTTTAAACTGCCACGCATTAGCTTCTTTCATGCAAAAGCTCATCTTACGCTTTCCCTCGTCGGTGCTCGCGGCGGCGGGATACCACGATCTCGACGCGTATTTCGATTATGTGGAGAAGGTCGAGGTGCTCCAGCGCGGGAAAGATGAAACGCTGCATCTGATGCGCGCGCGGCTCAATTCAACTGTAAAGGACATCGACGAACTGATCGGCCATTTCGGCATCCTCGAGGTGTACTCGATCTCGCGCTACCACGACGAATATATCCTTTTTTGTCGCATGAAAACGAACCGTATGCGGCAAGAGGTGCTCGACGCGCTCGATTTCGAACTCTATTTCTCGACACCGGAATATTTCGACGGCGAGAGCTATACCACCTCGTTCTATATCGAGGATGAAGGGACGAAATTCTTGATGGAGACGCTGCAGGATTTTAAGATCGAGCACGAACTCGTGGCGATCAAAAAGCCGCACCAGTTCCAATCCAACGCACAGGGCCGGCTCTCGCCCATGCAGCGTAAAACGCTATTGACGGCGAACGCAATGGACTATTACGAATTCCCACGGGGTACGACGCTCCAGGCCATCGCCGACCAGCTCGATATCAGCCGCCAAACCGCGCATAAACACCTCTGTAAGGCGGAGAACAAGATCGTGAAGGAAATATTAGGATAGCTTCCCGCTCGCTGTCGCTTGCGGGTTTTTGGCGTATCGCGCTAGCACATATCTCCAATAGCACGTTGCCTGGTTATCTGCTCCTACGCCAGTAGCCAGCCAGGGCCGTTCAGCCAGGGCCGTTCAGCCAGGGCCGTCCGGCCAGCGCGCTCGCACCGTTACGGCCGACCGGCCGCTCGCGCGCCTGGTTGGCCTTCGGGTTGGCTAGAAGTTGGGTACGGTTCGGACAGCGAAAAGATCCCGCTCACTGGCGTTCAGTAATCGATGGAGAGATCCTTCTCCACCATGGTGAGCGCCATGACCGCCTTCTGGACATGGAGCCTGTTCTCGGCGACATCGTAGATGACCGACCGCTCGCCGGAGGCGACCTCGTCGGTGACCTCGTTGTTGCGGTCGATCGGCATCGGGTGGATGTAGAGCGCATCGTTCGTCCGCTCCATCCGCTCGCTGTTCGTGATCCAATCCTGATGCTGCAGCGACCGCTCGATCTCTTTCGCTTTATCGAGCCCGTCGGGACCATAGGCCTGCGGCGACATCCAGTTCCGCGAATAGACGACATCGGCGTCCTCGTACCCGGCATCCGGATCGTTGATGATCTCGAACTTCGCACCGTTCGCTTCGCAGTTCTTCTTCGTCGCCGCGATCACTGCCTCATCGAGGTCGTAGCCCTCGGGGTGCGCCAGCGTGACATCCATCCCGAACCGTGAGTTGATGAGGAGGCTCTCTTGCACCGAGCTCCATGAGCGTGCCAGTGCGCCCTTGCCCCAGACCTGCAATAGTTTTTTGCCCTTGAGATCGCGACCGAGGTGCTGCCGCAGCCCCATGACATCGGCGAGACCCTGGCAGGGGTGATACTTATCGTGCGCCATACTGATGATCGGGACCGTGGCATATTTCGCGTACTGCTCTAAAAGCTCGTGGCCGTCGCCGTACGCCTCGATCTTGTCCTCGAGGATCCGTATCCCGATGCCGGCGGCGTAGCGCGACATCACTTTCGCCGCATCTTCCACCGTCTCGCCCGCGCTCTTCTTCGTCTTCAGCCGCATGGCGCGCGGCTCGAGGAACTGCGCGTCGCCGCCCAGTTCCACGATCGCGCAATGGAACGACTGGCGCGTGCGCACCGACGGGTTGTAAAAGAACATGAGGAAGGTGCGGTACGGGAGAAGGTCGAAATATTTGCCGTCGAACCGATGCGCTTTCATATCGACCGCGAGGTCGAGTGCGCGGTTCAGCTCGTCGACGGTCCAGTCCTGTGTACAAAGTAGATGTTTACCGAATAGATCCTGTGCCATTATCTGTATCTCCTAAAACTTTCTTATTGTGCTCGCTGATCATCGCTCGTAAGCTCAGAGGAAGGTTCGAACGTCCAATTATATAGTAGAATGGAATCGCGTATCATGCCACGGCTCGCGTTAGAGCATATTCAGCGCCATGACCGCCTTTTGCGCGTGCATCCGGTTCTCCGCCTCGTCGAATACCACCGACTGCGGCCCGTCGATCACCGCATTGTCAACTTCCATCCCGCGGTCCGCCGGGAGGCAGTGCATATAGATTGCGTCGTTCGCCGCGCTCGCCATATGCTCCTCGGTGCACATCCACTCCTTATTGGCCGAGAAGAGCGCTTCCATCGCCTCGAAATCGGCGGGCTTTGCGTTCACCGGATCGGCGAAATGCTGCTTCGTGCCCCAGCTCTTCGGATAGATGACCGTGCCGCCGTCGATGGCGCCGTCGAAATCGTGCGTCGCGTCGAACTCCGCCTCGTTCGCCTCACAGGTCTTTTTCGTCGCGTTCACGATCTCCTCATCCAGTTCGAACCCTTTCGGATAGGCGAGCGTGACATCCATACCGAACTTCGCCGCGGCGACGATCGCGCTGTGCGGCACCGACAACGGTTTCTTGACCGACCCGGAATACGCCCAGCTCATCACGAACCGTTTTCCACGCAGATTGGCGCCGAACTTCTCGCGTACGGTCATGATATCGGCGAGACCCTGGCAGGGGTGGTACTTGTCGCACTCCATATTGATCACCGGTATGCCACGGACGGCCCGGGCTTTACCGCTATGCCGCTCCACGGTGTCGTGCTTCGTCCAGTAGGCGAAGTTCTCTTCGATATCGGTGCCCTTGCCGTAGATCCAGCCGGTGGCGCCGCCGTAGATGCGGATCGCGATCCCGTGCCCCATCCTCGCCAGCACGCGCGCCACATCGCTGATACGCTCGGTCTTGTACGCTTCTTCGTCGCCCTCCAGCGCCGGCGAGTAGATCTTACCCGGATCGAGGAAATGAGCGTGACCGCCGAGCTGCGTCATCCCCGCCTCGAAGCTGTTGCGCGTGCGCAACGATTGGTTGTAAAAGACCATGAAGAGTGTCTTGTCGCGAAGAATTCGGTGTGATTGGCCGGTGGCGAATTTGAGTTTCAGATCCTCCGCGAGTTTCAAGTATGTCTCGAGCTCTTCGCGGGTGTAGTCGAGCATGGTAAGGTAGTCGCGTCCACGAAATGTATCTGTCTTGACCATAGTATGATTCTCCTATCGTTCGATCGGTCCATATTGTCGGTATGGACGCATGGGCTCAGTCGTGTGGGAGCCGCTCCGAGATGCCACTGGACAATATAAAGATTGTTGGTCGCGCGCCGGTGCTTTTATATTCCATACTCCCATACCGCGACTTTCGCTACGGCGCACCTCCCAGCTCTGTGGCGGCTATCGGATCACACCAATACCACCAATACTACCAATACTACCAATACTACCATAGGTTGAGATCGTTCATGTCGAAGACTGCTGTCGTTGCGATCGGCGGGAACTCGCTGATCAAGGATAAGGATCATCAATCAGTCAAAGACCAACTGGACGCTGCACGCGAGACCTGCGTCCATATCGCGCGGATGATCGCGGCGGGATGGAATGTCGTGATCACGCACGGGAACGGCCCGCAGGTCGGGTTCATCCTCCGCAGATCCGAGATCGCGGCCGATACCCTCCACGAGGTGCCGCTGGACGCATGCGGCGCCGATACGCAGGGCGCCATCGGGTACATGATCCAGCAATCGCTCTACAACGAGTTTCGCAAACTCGATATCGACCGCGTCGCCGTCACCGTCGTCACGCAAGTGCGCGTCGACCCCGAGGACCCGTCGTTCCAGCACCCCTCGAAACCGATCGGCACATTCATGGATGAAAAGACGGCGAACGCGCACGCGGAGGCGGACGGCTGGCATATCGTCGAGGACGCGGGCCGCGGCTGGCGGCGGGTGGTCGCATCGCCGATCCCGGAGGAGATCGTCGAGGTCGACGCCATCGACTCGCTGATCCAGCGTGGGTTTACCGTGATCGCCGTCGGCGGCGGTGGGATACCGGTGATCACCGACGACGACGACGAGCTGATCGGGACCGCCGCGGTGATCGACAAGGATCATGCGTCCGCGCTGCTTGCCAGCACCATCGATGCGGACCTCTTCCTCATCTCTACCGCCGTGGAGAAGGTCGCGCTCAATTTCGGCCAGCCTGATCAAAAGTGGCTCGACGAGATGACGCTCGAGGACGCAAAGCGGTATCTCGATGAGGGGCATTTCGCACCCGGGTCCATGGAGCCCAAGATCAAGGCGATCATCTCGTTTCTCGAAAAGGGCGGCGGCGAGGCGCTCATCACGCGGCCCGAGATGATCGAGGCCGCGCTCGTCGGCGAGAGCGGCACCCGGATCGTACCGTGAAACAGGATCGGCAACCAGAACGGTCGCAAGAAACGGGGAACGTCACCGTGCCGGTGACGAATGTGATGTGAGAAGCAGAAGAGAAAACCCCCCCGGCCCAGTAGTCCTACTATACAAACTTTCGCCACAAAAGCTAAGTACCACCACCCGCGC
>CAZSUE010000294.1:0-6359 GCA_964609045.1 uncultured archaeon
ACTTGTCGCCGGACGCTGACTCTGAGCGAAGCGAGGAATGGCGCGACGGGGGAACAGTGGAGTGAAATGGTGAGGAAGGCGAGTAGCTTTCAGCCATAGGAAATGAAAAATCCGGTGAAGTTAGCTGGTGCCATATTAACGACCAACCAGACCGCTCATACTTGATGGCGACGACGGATTTTTCAAACCAAGTGGAATGGACGCTCGTCAGGTCAGAGGCGTGCCAGTACTTTTTTGAATGAATGTATCGAACAACGGCCGGCTGGTGAGCGGGGTTGTTCATCGTTGGGATCGGTTGTGACGCTGCCGGCGCTGCCGACGATGTTCGAAGATGGTCACCGCCACCGCGTGCGCGATATTGATCGACGGGAGAAGCCCCGCAAGCGGGATGGTGAGCAATGCGTCGCACCGTTCGGCGAGAGCTGAAGAGAGACCATGGCGTTCGCCGCCGAAAAAGAGCGCCACCGGACCGCTGAGGTCGGCCGAATCGTAGTGCATGCTGCCGTCGGTCTCCACACCAAAGGTCCGGACATGGTATTGTCGTAAAGTCTCCAACGCCGCCACGAGGTCGCATTCGTAGACGGGGAGGAACGCTGCAGCGCTCATTGCGATGCGGTCGACCGTATGACGGATCGTATGGTTGGCTAGCGCATCCGGCGCGAGAAGGATACAATCCACACCGGCGCATTCCGCACTCCGGATCACACCACCGATATTATACGGGTTCGCGACATTATCCAACCCTATGACGGAGGGTGGATGGGCGGCCTCTTTTGTAGCCCGGAGGAACGACTCCACGGTCGGGTGTTTGATCGGTGTCAGCACGGCGACGACGCCGTGGTCCGCTGGGTCGCGGACGAAGCGGCGATAGCGCATAGGGGACCAATACTTTACGCTGATGTCGGCATCGACAGCGGTGGCGACGAGATCGCGAAATGGGGGTGAAAGTGATCCCCCGCGTTTGACGATGAGCGTGACCCTCCGCCGGTCGGTCTCGGCACGGATACAGGATCGTAGCGCGTCGAGACCAGTGAGCTGCTCGCGGGTGAACGATGGGCTGTTGCGGGTTGGTCGAATAGCTGCTCCCTCCGATGCGGTGTGATCGGCGCAAGGGTCGGTTTGCGACCGGCCGGTGCTTGCGGCGCAACGGGTATATTATCGTTATGGGCAAAGGCTAAATATTCGATCACGGTCCATGGTATGATCCCGTTATCAAGCGATAAACGAAGATGGATGGATCGGGCGCCGGTGCACGATAGTATCACGATGGAAACGCTATAAAAATACCGCGCACCATCCAGAATAGGAAAGAGGGAAGGTTGGACTTTGCACACACGGCTCCCACCTCGCGACGCCTTCCGCTCGGGGTCTGATACCGATGCCTACCAGATCGCGGTCATCACCGATACCGATCGGGTGCAACGGCTCGATAGCACGCTCGCAGGGCTAGAAGAGCATGCCGCGCTCACGCTCCTCCTCGCCGATGAAGTGGCGGCTCGTGTCCTATCGAGCGAGCGCTGCGGACGGCTCTATTCCTGTGAAATTCACGCCGCCGATCGGGTGCAAGGCGAATCTCTTGCGCGGCGCTTCGATGTTGCGTATTGTAAGACCGATCATCCGGTGGGTCACGCACTCGCCATGCTCCTTGAGAAAAGCGGTGTGCGCTGCGTCAATCGGGCGCGCGCAGGGCGATTGGCCGATCATCGGATGTTGACGATGACGCGTGTGGCAAAGGCGGGTGGATGCGTCCCCTCGTTCACATTCTGCAACCCCGCTGACATACCGTACCGGAAGGCGGTATGGAAGAATCGAAAAGAGGGTGACGGGAAGAAACCGTACATCGTCGGTCCCAAAGAGGGACATTCCGCGGCACCGGCGGGACCGCAGTTCTACCAGCGCTATATCCAGTCTCGATGGGAATATAAGATCTACTGTATCGGCACCGACTATTTTTACTACCGCCAGCGCCCACAGCTCATCGAACCGGACAAACATAAGACCCGTGAGCCCATTGCGCCCGACGAGCGGCTGCGGCGCGCGGCGCGGACCGTGCAGGATGCCACCGGGCTCGAGGTGGCGTCGATCGACTTCCTTTACTCCGCAGCGGAAGATCGGTATTATTGCACCGATGTGAACGCGCGACCGGGGATACGCCATATCGAATCCGGGCCGAAGCGGCTGGGTCGGTACCTCCTCGAGCGTGCCCGCGGGGAATGCGGGGTATGAATACAGCATGCGACGAGCGATCACGTTCATGTAAGTGATGGGAGTGACCGTCCACGAATAAAGATGGCCATTTAAATAGCAGTCTAGTTTCACTTTCGATCTGCTCGTTGTGTCGATCATCGTGTCTTACAGCTACAAAATCGAGCGTCCTCCTTACTCAAGCAAGATTGAGCGATCATAGGACGAAGCCCGTCGATCTCCCAACACTATAACTTTACGCATCCCCAAGATTGAGAGTAAGCTGGCACCTTCTCTGCATGCACGTAGGTTTGCACCATTTCCGGAAAACCTATAGGACAGTATAAACCTGCGTATAAATATGTGAGCCGATAGAGTGGACGAGAATGAGATCATAAGAGCGATCCAAACCAAGAAAGCGATCAGAACAGACGAACTCACATCGATGTTCAATTGTGCGCATCGAACACTCTGGGCCAAACTCCAGGACTATGAGTACCAAACGAGCATCAATCGCAATCGAAAATACATCACCCTCGACGGTATCCCCGAATATCAAAGCGATGGGCTCTGGGAGTGCCGGGGAGCTGTATTTTCCAAGTGGGGGCGAATGAAAGACACGATCGTCAAGCTGGTAGAAGAGAGCCCAATGGGTTCGACACCCACACAACTATCAAAGCGGGTCAAAGCGACGATCACACCACAACTCATCGAACTGAGGCGGAAAAAAAGACTCGTAAGTAGACAATACGGACGGAAGCACCTCTATTTGTCCGCCTCGAGAACGAGGCAGGAGCAACAACGACGAGCGTTCGAAGACCAATGGAAGTCGACGAAGAAGGAGCCACAACTCAGCAAAGATATCATCATCCAGATCCTCCTCACGATCATCACGCACAATGAAACAGAGCCCGAGAAAATCCAAAAGAAACTCAAAGAACAACAGCTTGATGTAGAACTCGACGATATCAGCTGGCTCTTCAGGAAACATGGCATCCAAATAAAACCCTGCGGAAGTCGCTCCATGCGCTCATAACCGAGCTGTCCATCTAGAGAAAGAAACTGCCCGTTGTGAGAGCTGGCAGTCAAATCGTGGTGGGTCATCCCGCAGCTACTGAACGGAAGATGAAGCAGTTCTACGATACGCTGTCCGAAAAAGGCAAGAGACGCTATCGAGCAATAGAATCGATCATTCTGGGCCACGGCGGGAATCGGTATATCGCCGAGGTCTTGGGCTGTTGTGTGAAAACTGAATTATCGAAACATGGTATCATGCTTTTTTGAGCTATGCCGAGGGTGTTGTGATCCCTCACGGGTTCTATGATCATGAGTTGAACCATGGGTACATCCATATTGGGACGAGCAAAGAGACCAGTGAGTTTGCCTGTGACTGTTTGCGCAGTTGGTGGCTGAACGCTGGCCACGCGTTGTATCCAGATGCCACTTCAATTTTGATCCTCTGTGATGGTGATGGTGATGGTGATGGTGATGGTGATGGTGATGGTGATGGTGATGGTGATGATAATGGTGATGATGATGGTGATGATGGTGGTGGTAGTAGTAACAGTAGCCGCCGTTTCATCTTCAAGTACGAACTCCAGCGACTCGCTGACGAGATCGGCGTAGAGATCCGAATCGCCCATTCTCCACCGTAAACTTCAAAATTCAACCCTATCGAGCATCGATCGTTTCCTCCTCTCACCAGGGCTTGTCAAGGTGTGGCGTTCACCGATATCGAGACTGTCCGAGAGTTCATAGCGAAGATAAGTACGAGGACCGGTTCGTCAGTCACCGTTGATGTGAACGTTAAGGTGTATGAAACTGTTCGAACGGCTTCTGACGGATAGAAGGAGACGATGAGTTTCGTATTCGATGATTATCCCGCTCAATAGAACTATCGGGCCGTACGCCTCGATCCGAATGTAGCCGAAAACGGACAGTTATTTGATCCGTGATCCTAAGTGCAATGGAGCAGACCGCCTCCCTTCTTCTCCCCCGCGTGCGGTCGAGGGGCAAAGCCATGCTTTCGTATTCGATCAATTGTCATACCCTGGTCCACTCTGTTGTCGTATTGGCTTGCGAGAAATTGGCCGGGCCACCGATCGACCTGTTGCATTGCACGATTTTTCTCATGCCGTGCTTCTGCAACAGCCGGATACCTCGGGCACCATAGGAGGTGAGCTCGCTTTTGCGTAGAAGAAACCAAGAGCCAGCGCCCAACGCGACATGCCCCGATCGGCGCCACAAGAGACTGGACGTTATTCCCGCCGCATACAATAGGCAAGGATGCCCATGGCCGAACAGGTCTCTAATGCGATCTCCTTCCCGGTCAACTCGAGATGGTACGGCACCGCGTCCAGTACCCATTTCGGCAGCCCGTGCTTCCCCAGTCCCATGATGACGAGGAGCCGTCCCTCGACGGCGCCGTTCTCCGCGGCGAGCTGGTGTGCGGTTCGGATGTCTGTGCGCTTGGCAGCAGTGGGCTCGGGCGTGGTCGCCACCGGCAGTCCCATGTCGAACCATTTCGGCGGTTGGGTCCTCTCGTCGTCGGTGGCAAAATTAACCCGCGCCGCACCGTGGAGCGTTTTGAGAGCGCGACCGGCGCCACCGATCCGTGTCTCGGTGGCCACACGCTCGATGAGCGCGTCGAGGTCGTCTGCGGGAAAGCCGATGAGCGCCAGATCGAGGTCGAACGCGAGACAGAGCGGCGCGGCGCGGGCTGCGGCACGGAGCAGCGGCGGCGAAAGTGCGCCGGTATAGGTATTGAAGAGCGCGAGGATGTCCCTCGGAGCCGGCTTTGTAGCGTCGGTGTCAGTGCCTCGATCTGTCTCCAGTCGGACATCGGCGGCGACGAGGGGTGGCGCGGTAGCGGTGCGGCGCACCGGTTCGGCAGTTGCGGCGAGGAGGTCGTGCTTCGCAAGCGCGGACCGGAGCCGTTTTGCCACCGGCGCGGGGAACGACTCGCGTTCTATCAGCGTCTGTACCTTCTGTGCCAGTTCAGCTGCGCGCGTTCTCGCGCCGAGTCGTGCCAGTCCGCGCGCCAAAGTATGCAGACGCTTTGCGCCCTCGACGGGGTCTTCGATCGCATTCGCGCGTTTCGCGCCACGTTCGAACCATTTTCTCGCACGCTCGGGCGCATCGAGCTTGGCGGCGCGACCGGCGAGCGTCGAATCGCACAGTGCGCGCTCCTCGCGGCTCAAACCCGCTTCGTCCACCATCACCGCCAGCCGCTCCAACGCCGCCATCGAGTCGGTGTTGCCGGCGAGGTACCGGATGATCGGCGCGCGCGTATCGGGTTGGGCATCCAATACCGCGTCGATGGCGCGTTCGAATACCCTCTCTGCGTCCGCGCTCAGACCGCATTTTTGCAACTGGAGCGAGAGATAGCCGAGGAGGCGTGCGGAGAGCGTCGGCGCTTCATCCTCGAGCTTCGCGACCAGTGCATCGATCGGTGGCGCCTCGCAATCCCAATCGCGGGCCCAGACCCGAATGAGACTCTTGGCGTCGTCCCGTGCACAGTCTGCATTGGCCAGTGCATGGGCGAGCAATCGCGGGAATCGTTTGGGACCGAGCGCTTGGACGGTCCCTTGCAACGCTTTTGAGGTGCTATCCCCAGCGGGCAGTGCGCGTACGCGTTCGAGCAGTTGACCGAGCAGCCGTGCGCGTTCGGGGTCCTCCTTCTGCTCGTCAGTGGTGCGCCAGTGGTTGAGCTTGTCTGCGAGCGCGACGATGAGCTCCGCACGGCGCCACTCGCGAGGCTCCTCCTCGACGAGTTCCAATGCCTCTTCGATCAGCGCCACGGCGTGGTCGGCGGCGGTCGTCTCGCTGGTGGCAATGTGCGCGAGCGCTTGTGCAGTGTAGTACGGGTCGCCCAGTGTGCGCGCTTGTCTTGCAAACTCTGTTGCGGACCGGTGTGACGCTTTTTGGTAACGCCGGAGGAGCGCGCGATATGCGGACGGGATATGACTGTGCCTATTTTGGCGTTGATCTGGTCCCATTGATTCGTTCTCCTGTGTCCAGTAGCAAGAGGAGCTGGTGGTACTTTAAATAATCTCGGGGAGTGTGAGTGTGAGTGTGGGTGTGAGTGTGAGTGTGAGTGTGAGTGTGAGTGTGAGTGTGGGTGTGAGTGTGAGTGTGAGTGTGGGTGTGAGTGTGAGTGTGAGTGTGAGTGTGAG
>CAZSUE010000295.1:0-6351 GCA_964609045.1 uncultured archaeon
CGAAGAATACCACCGCGAGCCAGACGATGTACTGGGTGCGGGGTTTCGGACCATATCGACCCCCTTCCCGAACGGGGTTGCGGTCGGACCGAGGTCGTTGCTGCACCATGGCTTTCACCTCGTAAGCTACGCATATTGGGGTGGGTAATTAAAACCAATGGTATTCTCTCCCTCGCGATTTGAAAGGCTGGGAGCAACGGACGGGTCCTGTCGTGACTGCGTTCGACCGTTCACTCCGCCCCATCACGGTCATGGTAGGCCCGTAGTGCATTCTTATAGGTCGCAATGGTCTGCTCGAACACCCGCGCCATCAACGCACGCTCTTCAGGCGTCACGATCTCATCGGCGTAGACGAGCGTCAACATCTCACTGATCAGCCGTTGGAGTTCCTGCCGGCGCTGTTGTGTAAACGCCGTGCGGTTATAGACCGTGGAGAGCTTGCGGCAGATCTTTTCCTCCAGTTCGCGTAGTTCTTCCAAGTTATTGATCAGCGCCGCCGACCGAACTCGCGCTCTGGAACGGTCCGCTCCCGTGTTCTCCTTTCCGGCTCTCGTGTGGCCAGCATCCTTGAGCATCCCAATGCCCGACCGGCACATCCGTTCCACCACGGCGCGCTCCTCGGGAGAGAAGGTCTCGATATCGTCCAGCGTCTCGTGGATATGAGCGAGGGTCGACTGGATATCATCGAACTCATCGGCATCGATCCGATGGTCCTCCAATGCAAACTGCATCTTGGTGAGAAAGACATTCTCGAGATCGGCGAGGAGGTCGCCGGTGGCAAATCCCTCCTCGGCGGGGATCGGCGCATTTTTCGTCCTACCCGCCTGCGCCACGATCTCGCGATCATGGATCGATCCCACCGCCGCGCTCACCGCTGGGGTCACGGCAAGATCCCGGAGGATGGCGCGCGACTCGCAATACATATTTTCAAAAAGTGCGCGCTCCTCAGGAGCGAGGTCAGCGTCCTCGAGTTTGCGATGGAACGACTCGAGGAGCGCGCGCAGTTCGCGTTTGGCTTCCGGAGTCAGTCGCTGCTGGAGCACTGCGCGATCGAGCCGATCAAGGATCGCTTCGCCGAGGTCTGAGATCTCATCCATCATCTGCACCACTCGCAGGCATCGTCAGAGGGCCAATGGCGATCGTACGGCAACTATTCAAATCTATCTGATCCGCGTCGGAAAGCAGCTCGGATCAGAGCGCGGTGCGCCCGAGGAGACATGACCGGGGAGGCGCCATGGAGCCGCCGCATCCGTGGCCGATCGTATTGCCAGCGGCGCGCTATACCCCTATCTGCTTGGTGCATAATCGTTATATAAGAGGCAGAGAGGGTGGCACAATGCATCCCGCTCGAATGCGTCACCGTTTGTGGCAGGCGAAATGCGAGCGTGAGAATATTGCGAGACCGTACGACGTTGTCGCATGCCGCCTCCGCTCGCGCGCGATGGCGGACGCGGACGCCAATCAGAGCTCGCGAACGATATCGTATGCCGCCTGCGGCGGGATCATTCCCCGCTCGGTGATCAGCGCGGTGATATAACGCGGCGGTGTGAAGTCGAATACCGGGTTCTGGAGTCTGACACCGGGAAGTCGATCGGGATCGATGATCTCCGAACGGTCACGCTCCTCGATGGTCACCTCGTCGCCATGCAGCGTCCGCGGTGAGAACTTATAGGATTCCGCACAGACATAGAACGGCACATTATGTTCGTGTGCGGCGAGCGCGATCTGCGAGGTCCCGATCTTATTGACCAGTGTCCCATCGGCGCAGACCGTATCGGCACCGACGAACACCGCATCGATGGTGGACATGAAAAAGCGTACGGCGGAATCGACGATAAGCGTCACATCGAGGCCGTGTCCGGCGAGCTCGGCGGCGGTCTTGTATCCCTGATGCTTTGGTCGCGTCTCGGTGGCTTGCACGGCGAAACGCCGCCCTGCATCGAACGCGGCCTTCAGCGGTGCCATGGCCGCCTTGCTATTGCAATGGGTCTGGATACGGTCGCCGTCATGGATACGCTTGGCGCCGATGGCGCCGATCGTCTCCACTGCGGCGAGTGACAAGGTACAGAAGGCATTGGATGTCTCTACCACATGCGCTTTCAGTTCCTTTACGGAGTCGACATCGGACTCGACGGCGCGCTCGATCGACCGTAACGCGTTCCCGAGCGAGACCGCCGTGGGACGTGTGGCGAGAAGTGTTCGAACCGCTTCGGCGAGTGCGTTCCGGTACGACTCCAGCGATGAGGCCTCGGCGACGAGCGCCTGTGCGTGCGTCGCCATCGCCTCTGCGGCATGACGCGCGATCCGACCCGCACCATGGACCCTCATGCTCCGGATATCTTCGGCAGCGTCGACTAGTTGCATGACCGCTCCCAACATCGCGACGATTTATCAATCTTGCGCCGGCTCCAACGATACAGGCTCACTCGATCGCGCTGAACGGTCCGTGAACGGTCCGTGAACGGTCACCTTCATTTCCGTTTCCGCTTCGAGTCCTTCTTTGTCTTGATCGCACCGGAATCCATCAGTACCCGCAGGTCCTCGAGTCCGAGCCCCTGCTTCTTTTCCATCTTCGCCTTCGCCTTCGCCAGCTGGTCGATGGTCTGCGACATATCGCGCCGACGGCCGATGCGTCCGAGCTTCTTCCCCATCTTCTTGCGCTTGTTCCGCACTTGCCGTAGCGCCCTCTTATTGGCGTCGATCTCGGTCTGGATCGATTTCATTTGCTTGAGTTCTGCAACGAACCGATCGTGGTAGGACTGCGCCTCGTCTCGGACCTCGTCCTTCCTATTGAACTCTTCCATTGCCTGGTCATGCGCCGCCTGCGCCTTGTCAGCGAGCGTTTTGGCCTTCGCATTCAGCGTTTCGATGGAGTGCTCGTGGGATTTGATCTCATGATATGCAGCGTCGATGGACTCGTGCACCGCATCGGCATCGCATTTGGCGAGATATCGCTCTTTATACTCGAACACGCGCTGGTACCGGAACTTCTCCTCGCTCAGCGAGATATCGTTATGAAGGAGGACATCGAGAAATTTATCGTATTGTTTCAGTAGGTTCTCCGCCTGGCCGTGGGCGACGGTATTGAGCGCGTTGCGCAATTTCTTATGCTCGGAGATATACTGTGCGTAGCGCTGGATCGCGGCGATATGCGAGCCTCGCTTTTTCTTGAGAACGCCGATCTTGCTGTGGAGCCGATCGCGTTTCTTCTGAAGCTTGTGGCCGCGCGCGATGAGGTCCTGTACCTTCTGGTTGAGCGCATCACGTTGGTCGCGTAGCTCGTTCACGCGGTCCTGGACCGGCTGGATCTTCCGGATCAATGAACCGACGGTCCTATCGAGGCGCTCCTCTTCTTTTTGGAGCTCCGCCGCCTGTTCCATAGTGCCCATATGATCGTCGATATCGGTGGGTTGCATCCCTCGTCCCTCAAAATCATTTTCGGATATCGTCATTGCTCCGCATCGGCGTCGGATCGTGCCGCATCCAACGCCTCACCACCGTCCGGTGCATCCTCCGCCTGCCCCGGTGAGGCCGGCGCGTCGTCCCCGCCAGACGTCTCTCCCGCCGCCGTTGCTTCCGCGTCAGTATCGCGGGGCCCGGCACTGACCGGTTCGGAGACTGTTTCGGTTTGCTCCGCACTTGCGCCGACGGATTCCCGAGGTGGCGCCTCACCGTCAGCTGCGCGCTCGTCGCCCCTCGCTACCCCGTCATCGGGCTCGCTCTCACGCCGCTTCGGGGCGTCGGCAGCCGTGCCTCTCTCAGAATCGGCCGTAGCATCTGTATCGGTATCGGTATCGGCATCTGTATCGGTATCGGTATCGGTATCGGTATCGGTATCGGTATCGGTATCGGCATCTGTATCGGTATCGGTATCGGCATCTATATCAGTGCCAGTTTCGGTTTCGGTAGCGGTTTCGGTAGCTATTTCGGCGTCAGCATCGGGTGCAGGTGCAGGTGCTGTTTCGGGCTCCGCTGGTTCCTCGATATGGACCGGTTCCTTCGCCGATCCCTTGACGCGGTCGATCGCAGCATGGAAGGCACTCCGTTCGTTGCGCCAGTGCGATCGGCAGGCTTCGTGGTTCTTGAGTTTCGCGCGCGCATCGCTGAGCGCTTTGGACGAGGTCTTCAGCTCCGCCGTGGCCGCTTCCATCTTTTCATGATATTGTTGCGCGGTCTTGGCGAGATCGATGAGCGCGCGATGTTGCTTCTGTGCCTCTTTGAGGCTCGTGGCGATGGCGCTCCTGATCTCGGATACGATCCGCTCGATACCGTACTTTCGTTGGATACCGATACTACAATCGTTGATCGACGCATAGACCGATTCGATCTCTTCGATCAGATCGCGTTCTGCATCCAAGGTGGTGGCCTCGGTCTGGAGCTTCCATTCCAGCTCGGTCAGAGAATGCCGGAGGTCGCGCATGGTTCCCCCCAGTTTCTTGAGCTTATTCTCTTTTTCGAGTAGAATGAAGAGCCGCTCGCGATACTCGCGGGCACGCTGGTGGAGGGTGTTCCGTTCCTCCTTGAGGCGTTGAACCTTGGCATTATATGCATCGCGTTTCTTTCGCGCCGCTTCTACCGCTTCGGTGGCCGCATCCTTCTTGGCTACCAGCGTCGGCAGCTTTGCCTTAGTGGTGGCGAGACCGTTGGTATGTTTTGCGACCAACGCGTCGAGCAGCCAACGCCTGGTGAGGTTGCGGGGTGTGGGTGGTTGAGGGTGAGATCCGGTCATACTAATCGTCCAGCGTGATTCTCGTTTTGCTCATCGTCGTTCGGTACCGTCGTACTTGTGTCATATGCGATCCTGTCCGATCGAGCTCGATACTGGTACCGTCGTTCACTTTGGTCGAACGAGGTTGGTGGGGCCGCCCGGATTTGAACCGGAGTTCCAGACTCCCAAAGCCTGGGGGATTGGCCAAGCTACCCCACGGCCCCATGATCGTCGTGTATGCTCGTGTGACAACGGAGAACCGTAACGCATCGAGAACAGGTACGCTTTTTCGCCAGTTCACAGAAACACCGCCCGGCGCCCCCATCTCCATGCTGTAATGCGTACCGTACAAAGCGTGGTCTCAATACTGGCTCGCTGAGCGCAGTGGGGAACATGACGAACGTATATAAGATTTTATCCACAATATCGGGGGAGTGATGTGGTCTGGGGAACGGGGCTTAGCTCTCCGGTTCGATGTCCGGGTGATAGACCTCTTTTTCGCCGTTCTCCTCCGCTTCGAGCGGCCCGATGGAGAACTCGAGCTCGCCGTCCAGCTTCAAATCGTTGAACGTGACATGCGCGTTAATGCGCTTGCCTCGGTTCCAGTTCATTAATTCGATGAATTGAAGGATCGTCTCTTCGATCAAACTGGCCACCACGGGGGCTATAGACATTATCATATTTGAATTGAATGCAGCCCGCTCGCTTGCTTGCTCGTTTGCTCGCTCGTTTGCTCGGCCTGGGTCATAGCAACGGCGGGATAAGGAGGAGCCCGAGGAATACGGCATAGACGACGATCAGTACGGTTCCTTCCCACCGCTCCAGCTCCCATTTCGTCCACATGAAGATGACGCTGACCACACATGCGATGATCGTCATCGGAACGGTGATCGTTTGGAATATCACCATGCCCTCTGCGGGAAGCTCAATCGGGTTGATCGCGCCGGCCACACCGATGGAAAGGAGCGGGTCGGTCACATTGGACCCGATCAGCGCGCCAATACTGAGCCCGCGCGCCGCCTTCACCGCGACGAGCGCCACGGCGAGTTCGGGGAGGGAAGTACCCACACTGGAGATGGTCAAGCCGACCACGCCGCCGGCCACGCCCACCGCCTCGGCGAAGGCGATGCCGGCGTTGACGAGGAACCCCGACGAGAGCACGACGATGGCGAGCGTCCCGGCGATGATGAGGAGGTAGATGATGACCGGTTTCTCTACCGGCACCTTTTCGTCCTCGTCCTTGTCCGCTCCCGATCCCTTGGGTTCGGGGACGAGCTCACCGCTCGGTTTCGCCGCCTCCTTCGCCGCTTCTTCGTCCAGCGCGAGATTCATTTTTTTACGCGCGCGAAGGAGGAAGATGATATAGAAAGTGTAGATCGCGATAAGGACGATCGATTCGATCATGCCGAGTATGCCGTCGGAGAGAATGAAGATGGTGAGGATCAGCACCGCCACGATCATCATCACGCCGTCCCGGCGCACCGAATCACGGTCGATGTGCATGGGCGAAAAGAGGATGACGATCCCAAGTATCACCGTGATCTGGACGAGGACCGAGCCGTAAATATTGCCCAAGGCGAGATCGGAGAAGCTGAAATCGCCGGTGAGCTTCGCGGTATACGACGCCATCCCGGATGAGGCGA
>CAZSUE010000296.1:0-6343 GCA_964609045.1 uncultured archaeon
ACGAGGATTGGCTCGGGATCAGCTACAACCGCTCCTACGGCTACGGACTGCTCGACGCCTATCGTGCGGTCAGCGTGGCCATGGGCTACACGCCCGCGCCGCGGCTCTACTGTACCGAGTTGAGCGTCGAAAAACCGGAACCGATCGCCGGCGATGTCGTCAATGTGAGCGTCAATGTGCTCAATCACGGCGACGCGAGCGCAGCCAATGCGGCGCTCACCCTCCATCTCGCCAACGAACCCGAGCTGGAAGAGGCGATCGCGATCGAGGCGGACGCAGTGGAACAGATCGAGTTCCAATTCGTGGCACCTGCTGCGGGCGAGTACGATCTCGCCGCGAGGATCAGCTACGACACAAAGAGCCATGAGATCATGGTTCCACTGACGGTGAGGCCGCGCCCGCAGCCGCAGGCGAAGGTCTATGTCAGCGCCATCGGGGTCGACCCCGAGGTGATCGAACAGGACGATACCGTGGTCATCACCGCCACGCTCGCCAACGACGGCGACGAGGACGCCATGGCGGTGCCCGTACGGTTCAGCGTCGACTCCACATCGATCGCGGAACAGTCGATCGATGTGCCGGAAAATGAGTTGCAAACCGTGAGGACGGAGTGGACCGCTCCCGCACCGGGCGAGTACATCGTCGGCGTAGAGGTCGTCGACGCGAACACGACGAACGACGCAACGCGGCGCATCAATGTGAGCGGGTATCTACCCCAGCTCCAGATCGATGCGTTGGAGATCACCCCCGCACCGCCGTCACTGTTCGTGGATGAATCGGCGTTGATCCTCCTGACCGCATCCAATACGGGTCGCGGTGCCGCCACGGGGGTGGTGGCGACGATCAGCGTGGACGGCGACGCCGTGGCGTTGCAGACGGTCGATATCGCTGCGGGCGGCACCAAACGCATCACGGCAGAATGGACGCCACGGCGTGCGGGCGAATTCGAGATCGTCGCTCGTATGGAACCGTCCGACGGCGAGACGGTGGACGAATCGCGTCCCGTGTCGGTCCTCGATCGCGCACCGCGCCTGAGCGTGGACCAGTTCCTCGTCAGCCCGGCGAGACCACGCCTTCGGGAGCAAATCGATTTCATCGTCACCTTGAGCAATACTGGCAACGCGGACGCGATCATGAGCGAACTGGTGGTCTACGACAAAGAGACGGCGGTCGCGACGCAAACGGTCACCGTCTTTGCCGGTTCGAGCGAGACGGTGACGCTCAACGGAATATTGAGGGACGCCGGCGAACGCGAGCTCCGGGTGGTCGTGGACAACGCGGTACTGGCCACAAAAGAGGTGACGGTGAGAGCCGGAGAGGTCGAAGGGGACGATGGCGGCTTTACCGCAATACCGGCACCGGGTCTCGCAATCGTGTTCCTCGGGGTGGTGGCTGCGGTGATCGGTGCCGCGCTGATGCGGAGGCGCCAATAGTGCCGCGCTGATGCAGAGGGGCCAATAGTGCCGCGCTCATACGGAGGCGCCAATAGATTCAAATATGATCTGGCGGTTCGACGCCACGAACGCAAGCAAGCAAGCAAGTAGCGCGTTTAGAGTGTGATCATCATGTCTATGGGTGGCGTCTTCAATTTCTTCTACCGATTTCTCGTGGATAAACCGTTCCGCGACCGTGCCGTCGCCCAGCTGCTCGAAGGGCGTGAGGAGTTCCTCGCCGAGTTCGATATTACCCAGCGCGAGCTCCTCGGGCTCAAGCAGCTGGCAAACGACATCCCCAACTATCTTTCACAGATCATGATGAAGAATATGGACGCGTTCACCGTGAACGCGGCGGATAATATCGGCGAGATGGTCGGGTCGATCCTCGGGAATCTCGGGAACATGGGCAATATGGGCAACATGGGCGATATCTTTTCCGCGTTCGGCGGTGGCGATACTGACACAACAACCGAGCGCGAACGAAGAGGACCGTCTTCCCGCAACTCGAGGCCCGATGTGGATGAAGAACCGCACGAGGACGAGGACGAGGTCGATATCGATATTGCCAGCACCTCGGACGATGACGCCGATGACGATGACAATACCGATGCCAATGCGAAAAAGGGCGATAGCGACGATGATGACGAGGACGAGGATGAAGAGCAGATCATCATCATCGAGGACGATGACGACGATTTTGGCGGTTTTCCGCGCTAAAGGATCCGCGATACCACATGTCCACCCCGCTCGTTATCGGCGACATAGGCAGACATAGCGAGGCAAACATAGCGCGCGGGTGGGGATTGACCACTAACTATCGACCTTTAACTAGCGACCACTAGCCACTAGCCACTAACCATTAACCATTGATCGATGGCTGGCCGACGACATCACATCATTTCTTGAGTTTCTTTGCCAGCGCGAAGAGATCTTGCGAGGCGACCTTCGTACGTTTGAGATATTCTTTCTTGGTCAGCTTCGCTTTTTCCGCTTCCTCCGCGTCCTTCTTCGCCTTCTCTTCCAGCTTCTCCATCAACACCTCATAGCGCGCGAGCGTCTCCTCGTATTTCGCAAGATCGGCGGTCGATTCGATCAACGCCTCGCATTCGGCCTCGAACGGTGTGGGGTCGATGCGGGTCAACTCTTCGCGCAACGATCGTAAATGATCGATCTGGGAGCGCGCGTCGGCGAACCGTTCTTCGACCGTGGGACGGTCCACCTCCTCGATGAGCGATACGAGTGCATCGACGAGGAACCCGTCGTACTCCCATTGTTTCGCCATCTGTCGGTACTCGTCGCGCCATGGCTCGGCCACGAAATCCTCTTGTACCCCACCCTCGTCCTCGGCATCGTGCTCGCGCGTGTGCCCCGCCTCGCGCGCAAAACCAGATTCAATAAAGTGCTCCGCTCCCCCCTCGGCCGTGACCCCACCCGTGGCTTCGAACTCGAGCGCGTCCTCTTCGTCGATGGGCTCGAACGCGGCCGCCACCTCATCGGCGAGGTCTGCCAGCGCCTCGGCGTCATGATCGGGCTCCGGTTCCTGTTCGGTCTCATCCTCTTCCACCGCCTCCTCCTCTTCTTTTCGATCGGACTCAGATGGTGCGGTGGCTCCTTTGTCGCGCTCCAGCGGCGTTTCCTCCGCTGGGAGGATTGCGTCGGTATCCGTATCGATGTCCAGCGTCAGCGGCCCGGTCGGCGGCGCGCCCGCCTCATCGCCACCCGCAGCATCTGCAGCGACCTCGGCGCTGGGTTCGAGCGAGAGGCCGAGCGTTGCTTTCACCACCGACGCGTCGGGCGGTGCGATCACGCCCTCGTCGCGCTCCTTCATCGCACTCGGTGCAAAAGCCAGCTCCGGCTCCGCGCTCTCATCTTCGCCTTTTACTTCAGCTACATCTTCGAGTCGAACGTGAGCTTGAGTTTGGGCATGAGTTTGGACTTGAACTCGAGCTTGAGCTTGAAGGTGACCACCGTCCTCCGCGCTCGGCACCTCGACCTCTTCCATCGACGGGAACCATACCTCGTTGGGTGACGGTTCATCCGGCGTCGTCTCCTCCACCCGGCGCAATGTATCCTCGAGCTGTGAGATGGCGGCGGCATATTCGTCCTCGTCCAGCTCGGTCAATACCCCTGCGGAATGCAACCGCTCCAGGACGGTGAGGAACGAGCGATAATAATCCTCGTGCGACCGTGCGCCGCCGCTGATGAGCCGCCCGTCACCGAGGATGATGATGAATAGAGGCGGATCGGTAAAGCGATAGATCCGTCCCCCGATGTTCTGTGAGAGCTTGTCGAGCGCCTCGTCGTTCTTGAACGCCTCATCGACGGCCGCGAGGTCGAACGCGTCCACGAGCTGGAGATGGCCGATAATATTCTGGTAATTGAACGGCGGCTCCTCGGGGAGGTCGTGCTCGAGACCGGTCCCTTGGAGCCAATCTGCAAGATTGTGGAAGAAATCCCGATGTGCCGCACGAAGCATTTCGTCATCCTGCGCGCCGTCGAAGAGGACCTGACCGGTGCCGATGATCATAACGGTGACCGGACTCTCCTCGGGTTGATGGATCACACCGGGAAAATGCTCCGGTTCGTAGCGTGCATTGGGGAGTCTCATCACCAATTCCTTCGGTTCGATCGAGAACGATAGCGAGCTGGACGCGACGATTCGATCGAATACTATGCTGGCCATTGGATGAGCAACGATCTTGGGCGTTTAATATCTTTCGACATTCCCTCTCTCACCATTCCCTCTCTCACCTCCTTTCCTCCCTCTCTCCCTCCTATTCTATTCCCTCCTTTCCTCCTTTCCTCCTCTTGTCTCATCTGCCATGAATGGCGATCTTTTCATTGCGTTCTTCGCGCCTTCCCTTTATACGGTACGGGCGGAGGCGGTGTTACTCGTTCCCACGCATCCCGGCGGATAGGGTCGGTATTGCACCCCGTTTCAAACCATCTCGCGCGCATGTGACAAAGTATTTATAGCCCCTTTTTTATCGACTTCCTGTCCAGTCTCAATTCCTACAGGCCGGAGTAATACACCAGCGATGCGTGCTCCACGATCGAGACGGACACGGATTGCCAGAGGGTTAGTTCCGACCGACCGTGTGGAAGTTGATCATATGGCAGACGAAACGGACGCTGCCCTCGTCATCGGTGGGGGCATCAGCGGCATCCAAGCAGCACTGGATCTCGCGGACGAAGGGCTGAAAGTCTATCTGGTCGAGCGCTCGCCATCCATCGGCGGCCGCATGGCACAATTGGATAAGACCTTCCCCACCAACGATTGCTCGATGTGTATCCTCGCGCCCAAGATGGTGAATGTTAGCCGTCACCCGAATATCGAGATATTGACGCTCTCTGAGCTGACCGGCGTGAATGAAGAGGACGGTCGCTATCACGCCACCATTACCATGCATCCGCGGTATGTCGATACCGAGAAATGTATCGGCTGTGGGATATGTGCGCAGAAGTGTCCCGTGACGGTGCCCAACGAGTTCGAAGAGGGGTTGGGCGACCTCAGCCCGCGCAAGGCGATCTATGTCCCCTTCCCGCAGGCGGTGCCGTTAAAATATACCATCGATCCAGAGCACTGCCTCTACTTCAAGACCGGTAAATGTAAGGTCTGTTCCAAGGTCTGTCCCGCGGACGCACCGGACCACGATGCCACCGAGGAGCGGCTGGAGGTCGATGTGGGCGCGATCATCGTGGCCACTGGCTACGAACTCGCCGATCCGTCGATTAAAAGTAACTACCGTTACAACGAATCGGAGAACATTATCACCAACCTCGATTTCGAGCGGATGCTCTCCGCGTCCGGTCCCACCGGCGGGCACATCCTCCGCCCCAGCGACGGGACGCCTCCGGAGAACATCATATTCATCCAGTGCGTCGGCTCACGCGATGTGCGTGCCTATCCGTACTGTTCGCGGATCTGTTGTATGTCGTCGATCAAAGAAGCGGTCATCGCGCGCGAGCACGACCCCAATATCGGTCGGATCGGCATCATCTATACGGACATCCGCGCCTATGGGAAGGGGTTCGAAGGGTACTGGATACGCTCTCGCGACGAGGTCGGGATCGAGTATTACCGCGGCCGCCCCTCAGAGCTCCTTATCGATGAGGAAAAGGACGATCTCATCATCCGTCTCGGCAATATTATGGAAGAGGAGTTCGAAGAGCGCCGCGCCAATCTCGTGGTGCTCGCCATGGCGGTGGTGCCCTCGGAGGGCACCGAGGAGCTGGCCGAGACGCTGGCAATCGAACTGGGTCACGACGGTTTCTTCAAAGAGCGCCATATCAACGGCCTCCCCGTTGACTCGCATCGGCCGGGTATCTTTATCTGCGGCTGTGCACTGGGATCGAAGGATATCCCGGACAGTGTTGCGCAGGCCAGTGGCGCCGCCATGCGTGCTGTGGCGCATATCAACCAGAACCGTATCGAGCACGATAAGCGGGCGTTGACCGAGCTTGGTTCCGAGCCCGACGCCGAAGCCGAAGCTGGGGCGGACGAAACGATCGACCGCACCAAGGCCAGCGAGAAGGAGCGCGCCGGTGCATCGGAGACCGTCGTGGACCTCGAACCGCCCCGCGTGGGCGTGTTCGTCTGCCACTGTGGGATCAATATCGGTGGCACGGTCGATGTGCCGGATGTCGTGGACTATGCACGCGGACTATCCGATGTGGCGTACGCCGACGACCTTATCTACGCCTGTTCGGAAGATGCGCAACATACGATCCGAGATGCGATCCACGAACACGCTCTCAACCGTGTCTTGGTGGCATCCTGTACCCCGAAAACGCACGAGCCGCTTTTCCGGAGCACCTGCGAGGAGGCGGGTCTCAACCCGTTCCTCTTCGAGATGGCCAATATCCGGGATCAATGTTCATGGGTCCATATGCACGACCCCGAAGGC
>CAZSUE010000297.1:0-6341 GCA_964609045.1 uncultured archaeon
GCCTCCGGCACTGTCAGTCTCCCCGAACATCTTCGATGTGTCGCGGATCGCAGCCTGGAGGGACCGATTCTGCTGGATCCATACATTCATACATTCATACATTCATACATTCAATCCCACAAACCTTTTTATCGTACCGATCCATAAGCCCATAGAACCTGTAACGATCGAATCCCGATAATTACCGGATCACAGTTCCATACCACGGCATATCAGTGTTGCATCCGACGAGTTGAGAAAAACCACGACCTATTCTTCAAGCGGGCGAATTGAGGGAGAGCGGTGCCAAAGAGATCAGTACTGCGCAAACGTATCACACGAACGGGCAGCGGTGCATATTCGATCTATCTCCCAAAACGCTGGATGGATGCATGGCCGAAGGAACAGCGGAAGAAGAACGAAGTGACGATGTTCAATCTCGGCAACCATCTCGTGATCACACCGATGATCAACCAGATGAAGAAGCATATCGCCATCGAAGAGGAGGCGTTCGACCGGCTCCGGCATATCATCCTTTCCTCCTATGTCCGCGGCTATAGCGAGCTGGATGTGGAATGCGAGAAACTCTCGTACAAGCAGATCGAAGCGGCACGCAAATATATGCGCCTCCTCGACGAGAAGCTGATCCCCACTACGACCGAGGAACAGATCGCGTTCCGATCGCAATTGACGGCCAAGCCGATGGAGGGCGATGTGAACGAGCTCCTTTCGATACTCTTTACCAAGACGGAAGAGAGCCTGCGTCTCTCGTCGGAGCTGATGTCGTTCTTCGATTTGAACCCAGACCGCGCGGTGCATCGTCTCAAACTGATCTATGCGCTGGAGCACGAGGATATCGACCGGCTCACCTACCAGGTATATCGCCGGCTGGCGAATTTCGAGCTACCCACCGACAAGCTCGCCGATCTCTACTATCTCGTCCTGATCGTCTCCACGCTCGAACGGATCGGCGATACGCTCTTTTCCATGGCCGGGTTCATCTGTAATATCTATGGTTTCGACCGCGAGAAGCTCGATTACCCGCTCGAGCTCCTCAGGAACGAGGTGCGGAAGGATGATCTCGTGCTGCCCGATTCGTTCCTCCCGCTCAAGCGGCTCTATTCGCAATCGATGAAAGAGGCGCGACAGCTGCTCGCAGAAGCGCGCCCCATCGTCATGGAGCGTGACGGCGTCCTCGCCTACGACTACAAGAAAAAGGTGCGGGACTATCGGTTCCGGTTCGAGGACGACAATTTCGAGCTCACCGACCCGCTCAAGTACAAGATCTCCGATAAGGACAGCAGCATGATGCACCTGCATACGATCCGGCTCGGGTACCGGATCCGCGAACTCTTACGCTATATCGAATCGCTGGGGAAGCGTACATGCCTATTCTATTATGTCGAGGGCTATCCGGAGCTTGCGTTCGACGATGGGAACGACCGCTGATCACTGATCACTGATCACTGATCACTGATCGCTTACCCGTCACCCCCATCTCCGAACCGCTCCGTGTCTCCCCAGGCACCGATCGCTCATCTACTTCTCGTGGATCGATCTCCTCTATCTACTATCTATGCTCACATACTGTAACGTCGTTCATGCCCGATCCCATACTTCTTAACTCTCCAGCTGATTCATGCTGCCATAGGTTGATGATACGATACCGACGACAAACCCGATCACATTGATCCTCGCCGACGCCTCACTGGAACTGGTCCCTCCATCGATCGCCCAACACCCGGTGGTGCGACGCTCTGCCAAACGGTCGCGGTACCGCCCCGCGCAGCTCCTTCTCAATAGCTCGCATCATCACAATGCCATGTTCGCGCTGGACGACCACGAGCGACGTGGTCGGCCCGATATCACGCACTTCACACTCCTCGAAGCGCTGGGGTCGCCGCTCAACCACGCCCGGCGGCTGCGGGTCCTCGTCCACACGCAGCAGGAGTGGCTCATCGGTATCGCGCCCGAGACGCGGCTGCCGCGCCAGGGCGAGCGGTTCGACGGACTCATCAACAAGCTCTTCATCGAGGGCGCGCTCGCGACACCGAAAGGGTTCGACACGCCGCTATTGACTTTGCAACGCGATATTACGCTGCAAAGAGTGCTCGACGAGGCGCGCATCGAAACGGTGATCGGGTTCGGTGCCGCCGGTGAGCATATCGCGCTGGACACGCTTTTCGGCGCGCAGGCCGACACGGCAATAGCGCCGTTCGGCGGGCGAACCGCGCTCGTCGTCGGCGCGTTCCCCGCCGGCGAGTTCTCCGCCGCGACGAAGGCGCTTTTCGACCAGTATCATTCGATCTACCAGAAGCCGTTGGAAGCGTGGACGGTGACCGCGCGGCTCCTCGGTGCGCTGGAGCGACAGCTCGCGCTGATATGAATTCGTGAGACAACCGGATCGGACGGGAGATCACCCCCCTCGTCGTATTGCTCCATCATTTCGAGGTTCCAGTGGTGGATCTTGTAGGTAGTTACCGATCTGTTCGTTGCTGACCGTTATCGTCTCACATCCGCTGCTGATGTTTACCAGCGAGCCAAGCGCCTCTTCCAGCACACTCTTTGCTTCGTCGATCCTCGAATTCTCCACAGGAATTTCTAGCGAGATGAGATTCGAGGTTCGCATCACCATCCAAGCACCAATTGAAGAGAACCATGTTGGGCGTAGGAGCGGTGTCTATGCGGACGATCGGTCTCAAGCGGCCGAACAAAGGCTTAAATACGCGCCCCGCGCTATGAGGGCTCCCATGGCGATGAAGAAGGTCACGGGGGCAGCTATCGTATGAGGACTGGAGCACCACAGGAGTACGCAGGTATCGTCCATCGCGCGGTCGCGTTCATCATCGATTCTATTATCGTATTCATCCCGATCCTCATCCTATCCATCATCTTCGCCATCATCGCAGGGTTGGCTGCGTGGGCATTCGTCGTCCCGTTCTCTGTGGCCTATGGCCCGTTCCAAGTACTGGTGTCGCTTTTCTCACTCCTCATCGGGTTCTTCTATTTCTACATCCTCGAGCATCGGCAGGGTCAGACCTATGGCAAGCGCGTCATGGATATCTACGCGGTCCGCGATAACGGTCGGGCGCTGAACAAGAAAAGTGCAGCGCTCCGCTCGCTTTTCCGTATGATCTATTATCTCCCTTCCTGGGGGTTTGTCTTCCTCCTCGTCGACTTCATACTCATTATTGTCACCGACAAGAAACAGCGGTTGGGCGATTTTGTGGCCCATACCGTGGTTGTGAAGAAAAAGGCCGCCCCCGATGTTGTCGAATACTGATCCGACGTGAACGGACATAAACCCATAGAAACCACCATACGCCCAACCATACCATCCATGTATTTCCATCTCTCCATCGAGCTCTCAATGTCGTAATCGAAAAGAGGAGTGTGACACTATGGAAGTAATTGAAGCGATACGCACCCGCCGATCGATCCGTTCCTATACCGATGAGCCAGTTGACGACGAAATGATCGAGTCGATCCTCGACGCGGGGCGATGGGCCCCATCGGCGCGGAACAAGAGCGATGTGTCGTTCGTCGTCGTGCGTGACGAAGAGAAGCGGAACGATCTGACGGAATGGGTCCCGTTCGGACCGTTCCTCGCCGAGGCGCCGGTGGCGATCATCGTCGTCGCCGATACTTCGAAGGGCCGCTGGGGCGTGCACAACGCGTCCGCCGCCATCGAGAACATGCTCCTGGCCGCACATGCGCTGGGGCTCGGCTCGTGCTGGCTCGGGCGCATGGACGGCGACGCGGTCCGCGACGCGTTCGGCATCCCGGACCATTTCGCGGTGATCACCGTGCTCCCCATCGGGCATCCCGCCGAGGAGCCGAGTTCGTCGCGCGCGCCGCTGGATGAGCTGGTGCACGAGGGTCGCTGGTAGCCCCCCCGCCAAGATGCGCTGCTGCGCACCGGTACGCCGGTACGCCGGTACACTGGTACACTGGTACGCCGGTATAATGAAATATGGCGACGCCATTTGCCACGCCAGCGACGGTTCCATCGCCGCGCGGAGGACCAGCATGCCTGTGATCTCTGTTGATATTGAGGACCTCGAACATCTGCTCGGGTTCGAACCCCCCCATGAGTTACTGATCGAGCGCATCCCGTTGATGGGCGCCGATATCGAGCGCGACGACGGCGAGACGCTCCAGATCGAGTTCTTCCCCGATCGTCCGGACCTCTATTCGGTCGAAGGCATCGCTCGGGCGCTGCGCGCGTTTCTCGGTCATGACCCGGGGCTCCGGCAGTACGATGTAACGCCCTCGGGCTTCTCGCTCGTGGTGGACGAGAGCGTCCTCCCGGTCCGACCGGATATCGTGGCAGCGGTGGTACGTGATGTGACGATGACCGACGCGCTGATCACAAGCCTCATGGACCTCCAGGAGAAGCTGCATCTTACCATGGGCAGAAAACGAAAGAAGGTCAGTATCGGCGTGCACGACCTCGATGCGGTGGAGCCGCCGTTCACATATAAAGGTGTGGACCCCGAGGCGATACAGTTCGTCCCACTCCAGCACCATCGCAGTATGGACCTCGACGACATCCTCCGCTATCACGAGAAGGGCAAGCGCTATGCATGGATCCTCGAGGAGCACGACCGTTACCCGGTCATCGTCGACCGGAACGACGATGTGCTCTCGTTCCCGCCCGTCATCAACGGCGTCCTCACCCAGATCACCGAAGAGACCGAGAATATCTTCATCGATGTCACCGGGCTCGATCGTGCGGCGATCGATTGTGCACTGAACATCGTCGCCACCGCGCTGGCGGAGCGTGGGGCCACACTGGAAAGCGTCGTGGTACAGTACCCTAACGAGACGCTCACCAGGCCCGCGCTCGGTGCGCATATGATGGAGCTGGATATCGGCGACACCAACCGCATCCTCGGGATGCAGCTCACACCGGATGAGGTCCGGGAGGCGCTGCGGAAGATGGGGTTCGATGTCACATTCGGGTGCGACCCCGAGGACACATCGCGATGTTTGGTGGCGATACCGGCGTATCGGAACGATATCCTCCACATGGTCGATCTCGTCGAGGATGTGGCGGTGGGGTACGGGTACCGTAGGTTCACGGCGACGCTGCCGCAGAGCATGACCTTTGGCGCGACGCTGCCGGAGGACGATACGGTCGAAACGCTCCGCACCATCATGATCGGGCTCGGGTATCAAGAGATCATGACATTGACGCTCTCGAACGACGACGATCAGTTCCATTCATTGGGTATCGAACCGCCCGAGGACGCCGTGCGCGTGAAGAACCCGATCGGAGAGTCCTATACCAATCTCCGCGCCTCGCTCATACCCTCGCTCCTCACTATTATTGAGAAGAACAAGCACCGCGACCTCCCGCAACGGATATTCGAGGTCGGCGTTATCCTCGCCGGCGCGCGCAATCGGCCGCACATCGCATGTGCCAGTATCCACGCGAAAGCGGGCTTTACCGAGATCAAGAGCGTGGTGGGCTCGATCATCGAATCGCTGGCGGCGGAAAAGAGCGCCCAGCGGAGTATCGATATCGAACCCAGCATTCACCCGCTGTTCATCCCCGGTCGCGCCGCGACGCTCTCCGACGCGGCGGGCTCTATCGGCTTTTTTGGCGAGGTCGCGCCCAGGACACTGCTCGCCAGCGATATTGGATACCCTGTGGTGGCGTTCGAGGCCGATCTTCTCCGGCTCGTTGGCGATGCTGCGCCGGACCACGACGCAGCGCCCGTCGAGCGCTGGTGCGAACCCACGCCGCGTCAGGAGGAGGAGGGTTGAGATGAGCATGGATATCCCCATCGCCGTGCGTGTGGTCTGGTTCATCCTCCTCGTGTGTGGGGGAACGCTCCTCAGCGCGGGCCTCTATTACATTATCGAGAACGACGACCTCGTTCAGCGAAAGCGGTACGCCCTCCTCCAATTGAGCGGTGTACTCCTCTGGCTCATCCTCATCTGTCTCCTCCTCTTTTGGCCGTACCGATGAACGGAACGAACGGAATCTGGCAACGCCATCGTTCGCCCGGCGAGCCGTTCGTACTCACGAGTGACCACAGCGTTAAATAACATATTGGCGATGATCGGGGTGATGCCGTTTCCCAACCCGCTCGTCGATATCCCGTCGATTCCCGAGCGCCCGCTCGCGTTCACATGCCCGGCGACGATATTTGTCGACCGTCAGCGCATCATCGACGACCTCTACCGCCTCGCCATGCTCACGACGAAACGCGCCACTCAGAACATGGCATTGATCGGGCCGCGGAGGATCGGGAAGAGTTCGATCGTCGAGCGGCTTTATAACGAGCTCTGGTCGGGCCAGCGTGAGGTCGTCCCCCTCTATTTTTCGCTGCGCAATTACGCCGGGAATTCGG
>CAZSUE010000298.1:0-6320 GCA_964609045.1 uncultured archaeon
GGGGGGGGGGGGGGTGGGGGGGGTGGTGCCCCCCCCCCCCGCGTGGGGGGGGGGGGGGCGGGGGGGGGTGGGGGGTTGGGGAATATGTGGGGGGCGGCCCCCGTCCCTAATGCCCGGAATGGCCATTTGGCTTCCCTGTTACTTGATCTCGATCTTGTGCACCTTCGTTTCCTCTTGCTGGCGTTTGGGGATCGAGACCTGGAGCACACCGTCCTTCATGGACGCCTTCACCTCGTCGGGCGAGACCTCTTCGGGGAACTCGAGCTTCCGGTGATAGGACCGATAGGAGCGCTCCTGGCAGAGATAGCATTCATCCTCCTCTGCCGTCTCCTCCTCGACCGCCGCCTTCAGCTCGATACCGTCGGTGGTCACCGAGATATCGATATTATCCTTCGGTATGCCCGGGAACTCCGCAGTGAGAACGAACTCCTGGCCCGTATCCTTCAGATTGACCACCGGGGTGCGGAACGCGCCACGGCGGACCACCATCTGCGGGCGCCAGTGTTCACGGCGCGCGGTCGGGTCGAAGAGGAGCCCATCGATCTCGCGCCGGAAATTATCGAACATTCGATCAAAATCGCTCATCAAATGGAACGGTCCACGGGGCCAGTATTGCTCGAGGGGTCGGCGGCGTTCGACAACATCGCGTTCGGTTTCTTTCTCTGCCATGATCATCACCATCGTAGTAGCGTACTCGCGAAGGTTTGCGTGACAAGCTTCGAGCTCCGCGGGAATGGTCGAGCGTCTCACTTACCACACGATTGTGCATAGTCTTCCTATGCGCGCACGAGAATATATTGGTACTTCTATATAGCTGTTGCGGCAGCGGATCATCGGGCACTGTATGTGGCTGGTAGACGGTACGACGCAGTCGCGCATGGCACGGTATGGTTGGATCATCGACAGCAGAGAAGCGCGCCGATCCCGCCGAGCGAGCGGAGCGTTTCGTTCGCGGTAACGAACTCGAGTTGCGCTTCGTGCTGATGCGCGAGTTCCACGATCTCCTCCACCACATCGACCTTGGAAACGCGCCCCTCACAATGGGGGCACCGCTCCGGTTTGGGGCCGGTGGAGATGGTCTGGCAGCTCTCGCATTTCCAGCCGCCGGCGATGTAATCCTTATCGATGAGCACGAGTTCTGCCTTTCCATCGGCCACCGCTCGCAGCGTTGGTGTGAGGCCGTTGACGCCGAGGGCGTTGGTCATGATCTGTTTGCGTAACTGTTCCACCGCTGCATCGCCGGTGGCGTCCTCGTGCGTTTCCATGCTCTTGCGGCTCGCGGCGATCAAACTCGATATCTGCGTTTGGGGTGCGCATTCGATCGTATCGACGATCTTTGCGTCGACCGTCTCGGGAAGCGCCTCTTTGAGCGCGTCGGTCACGGCGGTTGGCCCCGCAACGATGAGGTTCGATATGCCGTGAACTTGCACCAGCTCCTCGGCCCGTTTCGCAATATCTTTCAAGAACGCATTGAGGCCGAAGTGTCGAAGCTGCTGCGCGATGATGCGCGAGAATATTCGCTTCTTGCATTTGTCCAGGACATCGCGTCCGACATCGTGGCGGTCGAGGATCGCGCCGGTGGAGACGATGTAGAGCTCCGCGTCGTCCTCGGTGATGAGGATGAGAAGATAACTCTCCCATTCGTCCCTGAGCCATGCCAACGGACGAATATAGGGCGAGGTGTCGACCACCAGTAGATCTTCGAGTGGGATGGGGAAATGATAGAGTTCCGAAAAATTATTGGGGAGGGAGAGGAAGAGTGCGAGCCCCTGCACATCCGGGTCGACCTCCAGCTCAAGAAATTTCTTGGCCTTCTCGAGGTTGTCGTCGAACACCCGCAGCACGGTCGGGAACGCCGAGAGCGTCTTTCGTACCTGCCGTTCGCGCTGTTGGAAATAGTCCCAGTCGACGCCGCCGCGCAGGTCGCAATAGAGGCTGAGAAAGGTATCGTCCGTATCATAGACCTCAGTAAGCGCTTGGAGGTCGAGCTCTTCCAGTGTTGTCCTCATCGGTTCATCTCCTCGGTTGGAGTGGGATGGAATACATGGGGTTGGGAATTAGGGTTTGGGGTTAGGTTTGGGGTTAGGTTTGGGGTTGGGGCCGCGCCCCTACTGATCTATCTCGGAAGGCGTATCCGCAACAAAACCTCCCTCGTAGATATTGGAATGAGGCGGTGTTGGATCGGACGCGGTGGGTATTTCGGTACTGTCGTCAGTATTGCCCACGTGGGCTCGATCGGGGTCGATATCGGCGCGCACCCGTCCATCATCGGTCATTTGGACGCCTTCGAGGGTGAGGAGTGCGCGTTTGAGCGACGGTCTTTTCGCATAGCCACCGAGCGTGCCGTCACGGCGAATGACGCGATGGCAGGGGATGACGATCGGGAGCGGGTTCGCACGGTTCGCAGCGCCTACCGAGCGTGCCGCCCGCGGTCTTTGCAGCTGCTTCGCCACCCAGCCATACGATCGTACGCTCCCATATGGGATCGACCGAAGCACGGCCCAGACGCGTTTTTGGAAGGGGGTTCCTCCAAGTGGTGCCAGGGTGAGGTCGAAGTGCTCGGGGTCGCCATCGAAATACCGTTCGAACGCGTCACGATACGGCGCGGGAAGGGCGTCGTCTCGCTCAACATCCCGTTCGTATCGCCTACTGAACCGTTGCGTGGCGGAGGGCTCGCCCAACGGTCCGAATGCGACCTCAACGAGCCCGTCCTCGCTCCAACAACAATGGACGGTGACGAGCGTCCTCGTTAGCGGCGCGGTCCAGAGCGTATCCCCGTTCATGGACGATCACATTCCACTCCGCAAGGCGTAACGGTGTCAGGGTTTTTATAGACTTTCGTTCATTCCCTTCTTATAGGTTGGTGATGACGATGGGCGCAACGAAAAAGAGCGGTTCGAAAGCTGCGGCGAACCAACGCGATAACGCACCGAAATGGCGCTGGGGACCGCGGACGCGGGCACGCTACGAGAACTGGTACGGGATGGTGCACCAACGCGACCCGCCGATGGCGTTCTGGTTCCGCTACACCCTTCTCGCACACAGCGACGGCACATACGACAAGAATAAGGAGAGGGGAGCGGAAGGACGGGTATGGGCGATCTATTTCGACGGCGAGGATCCAACGAACAACTTCCGGGTCACCCATGCGGAGCCACTTTCAGCAGTGGTACTCGAAAAGTCGCCACCGCGGGTCGCCATCGGTTCGGCGGGGCTCTTTACCAACGGCCGTCTCACCGGTGCTATCGACGCCGAGCGGACAGTGAACTGGGACCTTCGCTTCACTCCGAACGACTGGACCTACCGTTCTGTCCATTCGTCGCTGCTCGCAGCGCTCGTCTCCTCCTCGCGCAACCTCAGCCCGAACAACGACCTCTCCGTTACTGGCACGTTGGAGATCGACGGGACGCGCCATCGCTTCGATGCAGTACCCGGGCATCAGGGCCATACGTGGGGTCGCAAGATGCAGCGGGCATGGTCCTGGGCGCATTGCAACGCCTTCGACAACGACCCGAACGCGGTGTTCGAAGGCGTGGCGGTCCGACGCTCCGATGAAGATGATGAAAATGAAGTAGTAGAAGAAAAAGACGATATCGCGGCGTCGTTCTACCTGAAGCTCGACGGGACGCGCTATTGCTTTAACCGTTTGAAACATCTCACGCGCAAGAATTCGGCGCGATTTGCGCCGGGACGGCTCAGCTTCAGCGCTGAGGATCGTTCGATACGATTGGAGGGTGAGGTGACCGCCGATCCCGCCGACATCGCCTATGTACGATACGAGGATGTCGACGGTGGCCTCCTTTACAACCGGAACAGTTGCCTCGCATCGATACGGCTCAGAGTCAAACGGAAGGGTCGCTCCAGGGGCGACTGGAGCACTATCAAAGAACTCGAGGCGACCCGCACCGGGGCATTGGAATATATCGACCGTACCGCCGACGGGCACGACTACCGCCCCGTTTTTCACGCCGCGCGGAAAGATGTCGAGTCGGGCTGAGCCACGATGGGTGGTGTACTGTAGCAGTATCTGTAGCAGTGGCATATTCCAGGCAGAGCACCTAGTTAATAGATTTTTTGGCGAAAATATATATATATATATATCCGACCCTTTGAATGGAATGAGCCGCAGTATCTGTATCTGTATCTGTATCTGTATCTGTATCTGTATCTGTATCTGTATCTGTAACAGTAACAGTATATGCATCATTCGCGGTATCAGTTCCGGTATCAGCGTCGATAAAATGGACCGGACGAAGCAGTAACTTTTTGTAATCCCGCTCCGTTGTCCAACCCAGCTCTCATCCCAGCGTCTCTTTCTCTTCTCTCTGGCTCATTACCACTTGCCAGGAGGCAACGGTACCATGCTCGACGAACTTGCCGCAGATCTCGACGCCGCATTCGGCGATAATCATCGCTCCAGTATCATGTTCAGCCCCTCACTCCATCGTCCAGAGGACGATACGGTCCAATCGGTCCGTGTCCTTAGCATCGTCCGCCGGTTCTCCCCCGACGCGGTCCACGCCGCCGCCGAACTGGCGTCGAAGTACACCGACCTCGGATTCGCCGGGCCGTATCTGCTCACCGAGGTGGACATCGAAGGGATGGTGGACAGCGTCCCCGACCAGCTCCTCGATATCATGAGCGGCTATCAGCTGGTGGCGGGCGAGGACCTCCTCGCGCCGCTCCTCGACGCGCTCGATCTCGAGCATATCCGCGCCCAGACCGAGCAGCGGGTCCGCAATATCATCATCGACCTTCGGTGGGATCTCGTCGGCGCGCTTGACGAAGCCGCACTGGAAGCCTATCTCACCGAGCTGGGTCATCAGACGCTCTTCGTCATCCAGCTCTACCATCTCCTACGGCGTCACCCGCCCATGCTCCTCGACGAACATATCGATCGTATTATCGACGCGTTCCCTGCGGCAAAAGAACCGCTGCAGCTGCTCGCCGCGCATGTCTACGAGGGGCGTGGACTCAGCTATCATGCGCAGCTCGAGCTCGTCATCGAGGTGCTCTATGGAGTCCTCTTGCCGCTGCTCACGCGCATCGATACCATGACCGATGCGGATATCGCCGCGGAGCCCGAGGCGTGAATGGAGGTCGAGAACGATCGTACCCGTAATGAGAGGGAAGACCGAGAGGGAATACCGATGAGCATGGATATCGCATTGTTCGATTACGATCTCCCGCAACGTTATATCGCCCAAGCGCCGGCTTCGACCCGTAGCCATTCGAAACTTATGGTACTTGCCGAGGATGGTGTGGCTCACGAGCGGTTCGACGCGCTGGTCGACCATCTTACCCCGAACGACACCCTCGTCCTCAATAACTCGCGGGTGATCCCCGCACGGCTCTACGGGCACAAACCCACCGGCGGGAAGGTCGAGTGTCTCCTCCTCAAGCGGTTAAATGCAGAGGACGATACGAAATGGCAATGTCTCCTTCGCGCCAAACGGCTCCACGAAGGGTCCACCGTCGACCTCGATATCGGGGTCGAGCACGAGGGCGAGGATCGGCGCGCAACATTGACGGTGGAGCGGCGCCACGCCGACGGGCGGTTCGATGTGCGATTCGATCATAGCTGGCCGTCGTTCGATGCGCTCCTGGACGCGCTGGGCGAGACGCCCACACCGCCCTATATCAAACGCGAACTGGACAAACCCGAACGGTATCAGACCGTCTACAGCGCGGTCCGCGGCTCGGTGGCCGCACCCACCGCGGGGCTCCATTTCACTCCTGCGCTCATCGAGGCGATCGAGTCGCGCGGCATCGAGGTCGCATACATCACGCTCCATGTGGGGCTGGGGACTTTCCAACCGGTCCGCACCCAGTATGTGGAGGCCCATACGATGCACGAAGAATACTTCGTCATCGACGCGCATAACCGCGCGGTGCTCCAGCGTGCGTATGACGACGGACGTCGGTTGGTGGCGGTGGGAACCACAGTACTGAAGACATTGGAGACCGCCTGCCGGGTGGAGACGGGAGTGGTGGAGAGCGATGGTTGGAGCGATCTCTTCATCTATCCCGGGTATCGCTTCAAAGCGGGTGTCGAAGTGCTCCTGACGAATTTTCATCTCCCGAGATCGACGCTCATCATGCTCGTTTCCGCGTTCACCGGCCGGCGGCGCATTCTCGACGCGTACGAGATCGCCAAACGCGAGGGGTATCGCTTCTACAGTTTCGGCGATGCCATGCTCATCCCGTATGATCCCCACGCTCGCACCGAGATCGACGGTGCGGGTTGACCGTCACCCTCACGGCGTTCACATTTCTTTTATATCACTGCACCGTTCAGCCCTACGCTCTGGTTAGGCACT
>CAZSUE010000299.1:0-6253 GCA_964609045.1 uncultured archaeon
CGCAAAGGTCATTTTGGCACGGAAGACGAGGATCTCCTCAATAGGCTCGGCACGGTGGTCGGGGTGGCGATCCAGAACGCGCAACTATATGAACGCGCCCAGCACGAACTGATGGAGCGGCAACTGGTCGAGGGCTCGCTCCGAGAGAGCGAAGAACGCTATCGGTCGCTGGTGGAGGCGTCACCCAATTGTATCAAGCTCTTCGACGAGGAGGCGCGCTTCCTCGCCATGAACACCTACGGATTGGAGGCGATGGGCTGGGAACGCGAGCAGCTGATCGGGACACCGTATCCCGCGATCTGGCCCGAACGGGTCCGGCCGATCGTAGAGGATGCGATCTCTCGCGTGCTCGGTGGTCAAGAGGCCTCGTTCGAGGCCGAGGCCGTCGGTGCGGACGGCGAGCGAATGACATGGTGGGTGATCCTCAGCCCGATCCTCGATGAGGAGGAGCCGGGCACCGTGCGCCGTTTCGTGGGGATATCCACCGATATCACCGAGCGCAAGCGCGCCGAGGACGACCTGGCGGCGCACCGGAACATGCTCCAGGGATTATTGAACGCGACGACCGATTCGATCTTTCTCATGGACGCCGACGGCACGGTGCGCACCGGGAATGCGGTCTTCGCACTCCGGCTGGGGAGAACGCCCGAGGAGATGGTGGGAATGAACATTTACGGCGCGCTCCCACCAACGGTAGCAAAGACCCGGCGCCGGCATGTGGCGCGTGCCATCGCCACCGCCACGCCGGTGCAGTTCGAGGATATCCGCGGTGGGCGCTACTATCACCACTCGCTCTACCCGTTGGTCGGCCCTGACGGCGAGGTCGCGCAGCTCGCGGTCTACGCCCGCGACATCACCGATCGTCGGCTCGCCGAGGCGGCGCTGGAGGAGAGCGAGGCGCGCTTTCGCCACCTCGCCGAGATGCTGCCCGAGGCCGTCTTCGAGACCGACCGTGCGTTCACCATCACCTACGCCAACGAACGCGCCTTTGAGATCGTGGGTCTCGATCGCGATGCGCTCGACGAAGGCGTCAACGCGCTGGAGCTACTCGCAGCCGAGGACCGCGCCAGGGCGCGTAAGAATGTGCAGCGCCGCATCGCCGGCGATGCGCGCGGACTCGTAGAATATACCGCGCTGCGAGCGGACGGGAGCACCTTCCCCGTGCTCATCAATTCGAGCCCGATCCTCCGCGACGGTGCATTCGTCGGCATCCGGTCCATCATCGTCGACATCACCGAGCGCAAGCGCGCCGAAGAGGCGCTGCGCGAGAGCGAGGAGAAATACCGCCTCCTCGCCGAGCATTCGGCGGATGTGATCTATAAGTTCGATATTACCGGCGAAAAGTACACCTATGTGAGCCCATCGATCCATTCCCTTTTCGGGTACACCCAGCAGGAGGCACTGGGCTTGGGCCCGCGAAAGGTCGTCACCGTTGAATCATACGAACGGCAACGCGAGATCTTCCGTCGAGATATCGAGGGCGGCGTCGCTCAGCGGACTCTCCAGCTCGAGGCTATCCACAAAAGCGGGAGTCGGTTCCCCATCGAGGTCCATGCGAGCTTCATCAAAAACGACGAAGGTAAGCCGCAAACGATCATCGGCGTCGTGCGCGACATCACCGAGCGCAAGCGTGCGAAGGAGGCGCTACGCGAGAGCGAGGAGAAATACCGCCTTCTCGCCGAGCATTCGGCGGATGTGATCTTCAAATTAGAGATCGACACGGAGCGATTGACCTATGTGAGCCCCTCGATCGAACCGCTGCTCGGCTACCAACCGCAAGAGCTCTATTCACTTGCGCTCGAGGATATCCTAACGGAATCGTCCTACCATACCCAGGCAGCACTCTTGGCCCAGGATCTCGCAAGAGGCGATTTGAGCTCCCGGACGCTCGAACTCGAGGCACGACACAAGAACGGTCACACGCTCTCCATCGAGATCCATGCCAATTTCATCCCCAACGATGACGGAGTACCCATGGAGGTCCTCGGCATCCTGCGCGACATCACCGAGCGCAAGCGTGCGGAGGAGGCGCTGCGCGAGAGCGAGGAACTCTTCAGGACGATGTTCGAGCAGGCGGCGGTGGGCGTGGCGCAGGTGAGCCCCACGGGGCGACCCATAAAAGTGAACGCGCGTTTTTGTCAGATCGTGGGCTATACGGAAGATGAGCTGCTCGCGCGCACATTTCGTGACCTCACGCATCCCGAGGACCTTCCCCGCGATGATGAAAGGATACAAGCGGTGCTCGCCGGTGAAACGGACACCTTCGAGATCGAAAAACGCTACATCCATAAGGCCGGGCATCCCGTCTGGATCAAGCTTTTCTCGACAGTGGTGAGGGATGATGAGGGGGGCATCGAGTACGCGATCTCCATCATTAGCGACATCACCCAGCGGCGCGAGGCGGTGGCGCGGCTGCGCAAGTCGGAAGAAAAGTTCCGCACCCTCGTCGAGAACACCATCGATTGGGTCTGGGAGGTCGACCCGAGCGGGGAATATACCTACGCCAGTCCCAATTCATCGGAGATCATCGGTTATACGCCGGAGGAGCTCTGCGGTCGGACACCGTTCGAGCTCATGGAGCCGGAAGAGGCGGAGCGCGTCGGCGCACAGTTCTGGGAGATCGCCGCGCAGCGCAAGCGTATCATCGCACTCGAGGACACAATGGTGCGCAAGAGCGGTGAGCGGGTCGTATTCGAAACGAACGCCACGCCCCTCTTCGATGAGGAGGGCGCGTTCCGGGGCTACTTCGGCACCTGCCGCGACATCACCGAGCGCAAGCGCGCCGAACGATCACTGCGCGAGAGCGAGGAGGAGCTGGGTGCGATCTACGAGAACGCGCCGCTCATCATGGTACTTGTCGACCGTCAACGTCGGATCCGGAAAGCAAATATCTACGCATCGGCGTTCGTGCGGGCCAGCGTGGAGGAGATCACGGGGGTGCGCGCGGGTGAGGCGCTACGATGTGTCCACCATCTCGACGATCCGGGCGGGTGCGGGTTCGGCCCGCACTGTCAACACTGCCGGGTGCGGCGCACGGTGATGGATACATTTCGCACCGGTGAGGCGCACTATCAGGTGGAGGCACAGCTCCCGTCCGATATCGACGGTGAAAAGGTTCTCTGTACCGTGCTCGTCTCCACCACCATGCTCCATCATCGCGAGGAGCCCATGGTGCTCGTATCGATACTCGATATCACCGAGCGCAAGCGCGCAGAAGAGCATATCGCGCATCTGAACCGCGTCCTCCTCGCGATCAGGGATGTGAACCAGCTCATCACGCATGAGAAGGATCCCTCACGCCTCCTCCAGCGGTGCTGCGAACTGCTCGTCGAAGGCCGCGGCTATACCAGCGCGCTCATCGTCGCCTACGACCGTGAGGGGCGTGCGCGTGATGCGTTCATCTCGGGGATCGGGGGCGATCTCGACTACTATTTCGAACCGGGAAAGATGGGGTACGAATTCCATTGTGGCCCGGTGAAGCGCAAGCGGGGGGAGAACGGTGTGGTTGAGATTAACGATCTCGATGCTCCATGCATGGAATGCCCAGTCTCCGACGAACTGCGTCAGGGGCGCGGGATGACGGTCGGGCTGGACTACGCCGGACGACGCTATGGGTTCGTTACCGTCTCGGTGCCCGAACACATCGCCATCGACGACGAGGAGCGCGCGCTCCTCGCCGAGGTTGCCGGCGATATCTCGTTCGCGCTCTACAATATCGAGCTCGAAGCGGCGAAACGCGAGTCGGAACGCCGCTATCGCGATCTCTTCGACCATTCGCTCCACGGCGTCGCGATCCACGAGATGGTCTTCGACGATGCGGGCGCGCCGGTGGATTATATCTTTCTCGAGATGAACGACGCGTTCGAAGCGCTCACCGGTCTCTCCAAGAAGGAGGTGTGCGGCAGGCGCGTCACCGAGGTGCTCCCCGGCATCGAAGAGACGGATTTCATCGAGACCTACGGGCGGGTGGTGGAAACGGGCGAGCCGGCGCAGTTCGAGCAATATTCACCGCCGCTGGGCCGATATTACGCGATCAGCGCGTTCTCGTCGCAAGATGGGCAGTTCGCCACGATCTTTTCCGATATCACCGATCGTACCATTGCCGAGGCGAAACTGCGTGCGTCGGAGGCGAAATACCGCGCGCTCATCGAGTCGTCCTCCGACCATATCTTCATGCTCGATAGCGGGGGTCGCTATATCGCCACGAACGATCGGATCACGCAGTTCGATCTCGGCGCAAAGGACGGGCTCCTTGGCGCCAGTATCGAAGAGGCGTACCCGCCGGCGCAGGCGGCGGATTATCGGCGCCGGTTCGAAGCGGTGCTGGCGAGCGGTGAGCCGGTGCAGTTCGAGCACCGGTTGGACCAGCGCGACGGTGTCCACCACCATATCGATACGCTCTATCCCATCGAGCGCGACGGCGAGGTGCGAGCGGTGGGCGGCATCTGCCACGACATTACCGAGCGGCGTACGATCAAACGCGCGTTGGAACGCTCCGAGCGTGAGAAAACGCTGATCCTCGAGACGACCTCCGAGCGGTTCACCTACTATAATAGAGATCTCGAGATCCAATGGGCGAACCACGCCGCTGCCGTCTCGGTGGGGGTGGATCCGCGGGATATGATCGGGGAGCATTGTTACGAGCTCTGGCATGATCGTGAGAACCCCTGCCCCGGCTGTCCCGTGCTCGCGGCGCGCGAGACCGGCGAGCAGCACGAGACGGAGATGACCACGCCCGACGGGAGGATCTGGTTCATCCGCGGCCATCCGATCATCGAGGATGGCGAGGTGGTGGCGATGATCGAGTTCGGGCAGGATATCACCGAACGGAAGCGTGCGGAGCGGGCGCTGCGTGAGAGCGAACACAAGTTCCGCTCCCTCTTCGTCGCTGAATCCGATCCGATCTTTCTCGTGGATAAAGAAACGCTGCAGATCCTCGAGGCCAATCTGGCCGCTACCGAGGTTTACGGTTATTCGAGAGAGGAACTGCTCGAGTTGCTTGCCACCGACCTTTCGGCGGAGCATGAGGAGACCGTAAGAGCGCTCCAGCAGCAGAACGGGCAAACGAGGTTACCGCTTCGCTATCATCGAAAGAGGGACGGGACGGTCTTCCCCGTCGAGATCTCGGCCAGTGAGTTCATCCTCCAGGGTCGTAAGGTCAATGTCAGTACGATACGTGACATCACCGAACGGAAGCGTGCGGAGCGCGCGCTGCGTGAGAGCGAACACAAGTTCCGATCACTGGTGGAGCAGGCGGCGGAGATGCTCTTCCTCCACGACACCAATGGCCGGATCGTCGATGTGAACCGTGCCACCGTCACCGCGACCGGGTATGCTCGAGAGGAACTGCTCCAAATGGCTATTCCAGACATCGATCATGATACGGTCGATCGAAACGATATGGAACGACTTTGGAAAACACTGGCCCCCGACGATCCGGCTGTTACATTAGAGGGATACCATACACGAAAGGACGGCTCGGTCTATCCCATGGAAGTGACGCTCTCCAAGGTCGTCCTCTCCGATGGCGAATATATTCTTGCACTGGCACGGAACATCACCGAGCGCAAGCGTGCGGAACGCGAGCTCGAGCGCTCGCTGGCGGAGAAGGAGGCGCTGCTGCGCGAGATCCATCACCGTGTCAAGAACAACTTGCAGATCATCTCGAGCATATTGACGATGCAGAGCCAACAGATCGATGACGAGTATCTGCGCGGTCTCTTTCTCGAGTGCCAGAACCGTATCCGATCCATGGCGTTGATCCATATCGGGCTCTATCGTACGCGCGAGTTCTCGACCATCGATTTTAGCCGCTATGTTCCGTCACTTGTCTCCAATCTCCAGACACTGTATCATCATACCGCCGCGAAGATCGATATCCAGATCGAGGTCGGGCATGTCTCGCTGCCCATCGACCTCGCCATACCGGTTGGGCTCATCGTCAACGAACTCGTTTCCAACGCATTGAAGCATGCGTTTCCCGACGCGCGTTCGGGGATACTGAGGATCTGCATGCGCACGCTTGCGGCGGACGAGATCGATACGGGGATGGAGGAGCTCGCGCTGGGAGCGCGCCGCATCGCGTTGAAGGGGCGCTTATATGGTGATCGCGCGGAGAAGCCCGGCGAACGAATACTCCTTCGGATCGTCGACGACGGCGTGGGGATCCCCTCCCACATCGATCTTGCGTCGCCGCCCGAGGGCTCACTGGGGATGGAGATCGTCGCCATCCTCCTCGAGCAGATCGGAGGGC
>CAZSUE010000300.1:0-6253 GCA_964609045.1 uncultured archaeon
CGGTGACCCAGATATAGTGCGTCTCCTCCGGTTCTTCGAGGTCGGCTGCGACCGTCTCGGGCTGGAGCGTCGACGGCGATGTGCCGATATCGATCTGGGTATGGGTGGGCTCGTCGGTCTCCCACCGGAGGGTGATCTGTCGTCGGCCGATATCGTGGATGGCGTGGGAATGGATAGTGGGGACGGTATCGTCGTAGCTGGCGCTGTCGGTGAGCGTGACCGTGATGGGGACGGTGTCCGTGTAGCTGACGGTGAGCGTGTCGCCGGTGTCGATGCCGAGGATATCGCCGGCGTCGTCGGAGCTGGCACCGAAGGTGAAGGTTCCGGTGAAGTAATGGCTGCCGGGATCGGATTCGGTGAGCGTGACCGTGATGCCGGTGGGATCGGTATCGCTGTCGACCGCGATGTCGACCGAATTGGAGAGATCGGTATCGGAATAGCAGATCTGTGCGGTGGATGATGCGTTGTAATATCGTCGATCGAGGGCGAGGAGCCCGGTGCCGGAGGCGACGCCTGTGGCGAGGACGGCGAAATCCTGCGGCCCGCTGGGGATGTTCGTCCCGTCGACGGTGAGGGTGTAAGTGCCGCTGGTGGGGGCGGAGATGTAGACATTCTCCACATTGTTCGTGTGGTCGTAGCTGCCGCCGGTGGTGGAGGTGGTGCCGGAGAAGACATTGCCTTTGTATTGGGCGTTGGAGGGATCGGTGACGGTGAGATCGAGATCGTTGACGAGGTTGGTGGCGCTCCCGGGGTAGCCGGCGGGATCGGTCCAGACCAGCGAGATACGCAGTGGCGTACCGGCCACGGCATGGACCTGGTAGCTCTGCTGGGAGCCGGTACCGAGCGACACGGTCTGGTCCTTCATCCATATCGCGTCGTCGCCGATGACGGTGGAGAGATCCATCCAGCCCCAGCCGTGCGTGTTGCTGGGATAGCTACCGCCGGAGAGGCTCTGCGCGCCGTTGATGAGGAGCGCCTTCAGTAGGGCGGGGCTGGGGTCGGCGCCGGCGGGGTTGTTCCCGAAATGGTTGGCGCGGTACGCGTCGACGAGCTGTGCGACGCCGCCGGCGACGATGGGGCACGCGCTGGAGGTCCCGCCGAAGTCGGAGGTATAATCGCCGTCGGAGTAGCCGTTGGGGCCGCCGTTGAGGTAGCCGGGCCCGCCGCGGATATCGGCGGTATAGATCCCCTCGCCGCCGGCGAGGATGTCCGGTTTGGCGCGGCCGTCCTGGCAGGGGCCCTGTGACGAGAACGACGCGAGCTCGAAGTACTGTGGGTCGGTATCGCCCCAATCGTTGATGGCGCCCACCGTAATGGCGTTCTTGGCTGCGGCTTGGTCCGATATGGTGGACGCGCCGCCGTCGCCGGCGTTGCCCGCGGCGAACACGACGGTCATGTCCAGGTTTCGCACCGCCTCGTCGATCTCCACCGAGTTCGAGGTGTACGACCCGTCGTTGGTATAGTACGATCCCCAGGAGTTGCTGTGGACGTCCACGCCGTAGTCGTACGCGTCGGAGAGGAGCTCGTCGATACCGACATAGCTCTCCAATGACTCTTGCACGACGAGGTGCGCGCCGGGCGCCATTCCCACGCTGGCGCCGGCGATACAGCCCGCGGCGCAGGTGCCGTGACCGGAGGTATCGCCGTCGTTGTCGTAGTCGTAGAGGTAGGCGTCGATGCGGTTGGCGAACTCGCTATGGCCGGCGTCGATACCGGTATCGGCGACGCCGACGATGACGCCCGCGCCGTCGTAGCCGTAGGTGCTGCGGATCGTATTGGAGCCGGTATAGACGCGCACTTGGTCCATGGCGGGTGCGACGGGCGAATCGCGCTCGATCCAGACGATGTCGTCGTTCATGGCGAGTTCGGGAACGGCGTCGCGGGGGATGTATGCGCGGATGAGCGTATCGGTGGTGGATCGGATGGTGCCGCCCGTTGTGAGGATATCGCGCGCAACGGCGTCGCGTCGCAGCGCGGCGTGAAGTGATCCGTGGAGGTGTTCGAGCGGAGCGCGGTGAGGTTCGGCGTTGGGGAGTGGATGTGGCTGTGGATGTGAGCGCGCAGGCGGTGTGCCGCTGCCGGGGCGATCGTATCGGTCCTCTGCGAGGAGGATGCGGAGTGGGAGCGTGCGCTCGGGTGCGTCGTCCCGCGCTTCGAGCAGCTTCGGCGCGATCTTGAAATGTGGCTCGAAGGGGCCGCACCAGCGTACTGCGGGGAGCGATGTGGCGCGTTGTAATTGCGATGCGGTGGCGCGCACGAGGTAGGTATTGTTAGGGATATATTCGAGCGGGTGGAGCCCGAGCGCGGTGAGTGCGCGCTGATCGCTTTGCCGGATCGGGTGTGTGAACTGGACGAGGGAGAGCTGTGCATCGTTGGGCTCGGGGTCAGCTTTTCGCAGCATGTGCTCGAACGATGGTGGCGGTGCGGGGGTCGACCCGAGCGGGTCGAAGGTTGCATAGCGCAGCGCGATGGTTCTCGGCTCCGCTCCCGTCTGTGATAGTGGTTCTGGTGCGGGTCCCGGCGGGGGCTCCGTTTGGGTCTGGGTGCCGCTAGCGGAGGTCACCGGTGCGGGTTGGTCCGCGGTGGCGGCGAGCGCGCCGACGGGCAGCGAAAGGATGAGTGAAAAGAGTATGGCGAACAGTATTGCGACAACTGGACGAGGGGGGCGGTTCTTCTTTGAGGCGGCAAGCGCGATCATGGTGACACCAGCGTGTGGTTCGAGCGGGTTGGCAGGAATGGTCGGAACGCACAATTAGCTTTCGGCCGTTTATGAACTATTCGGTCCGGTCTGGATCGGCTCATTGGCGTTGGATGGCGGTTGGCTTCGAGGCAACCGCATGTCGAGTTGGATCGAACGATCGAACGATCGAACGATCGAACCTGATCGGGCCGTATGGTCGGCGGCGCGTCGTGCACAAGTGCGGCGTTGGGCACATCGATCGGTGAGCGGGTGGACGCAGGACGCACCATATCGCGCTGCAGCGGGTCGTGCACGCTGAGATCGGTGCCCCGAACCTATAAATAGTATTCTGCACCCTGCATTACAGTACGGCGTCGATCTGTAGTTCTTCAGCTTTAGAACGAGGATTCGATAGCCACCGAGAGCGTTACTATACTATTCGGCATTCTGTATTCTCTATTCTCTATTCTGATCTTTCCAGTCCATGAGAATGAGATGGAACCTGTACCACAGAGGGGAACGAGCCAGTGAGTAAATTGAATCTGAAGTTGATTGTAAGATCGAGTTGGAAGGCGGCATTGGAATTCAATCCGGCATTGCACGGAACTTCCAATTGAACCATTTCCGGAGGGATGAAGGATGGCAGTGTACGAATGCGAGGTCTGTGCGACGCGTTACGACGAAGCGGCCGACGGCCGTACATGGGACGAGCTTCCCGACGATTGGGGCTGCCCGGTCTGTGAGTCGGACCGTTCGTATTTCACTATCGTCTCGGACCAACGCGGGACCGATGCCGATGCCGATGCCGATCTTGAGACCGAGAATGATACCAAAGCCGGCCCCCATGGCGCGCTTCGACCGGTTGGTGCACCTGACGTGACTGACACCACGGGCACGGCCAGCAGGGCCGGTGCGGAAGCGTACGATGTCTATGAATGCGAGGTCTGCGCCACGGTCTACGACGAAGTGGCGGAAGACGTCCCGTTCGACGAGCTACCAGAGGACTGGAGCTGTCCGGTCTGCGACTCCGACGCGTCGTACTTCCACCCGCGTATCACCTCCTCCGACGGACGCGGCGCTGGGGCCCCTGACGACGCGTCCACCGCCACCGCGCCCGATACGGCGCCCGATACGGCGCGATCGTCCCGGCTCGTCTACGAGTGCGGCGTGTGCGGCTATATCTACGACGAAGAAGAGGAGGGTGTGGAATGGAGCGCCCTTCCAGATAGCTGGCGCTGCCCGGTCTGTGAGTCGGACAATAGCTATTTTAGCGCGAAGGAGATCACGGCACCCGCCCCCGGCGAGGAGACGGAGCCGCTGATCTGGGTCTGTACCATCTGCGGGTATATCTACGACGAGGCGAAGGTGGGCCGTCCCTTCGAGGGACTCCCGGATAGCTGGCGCTGCCCGGTCTGTGACTCGCCCAAGCGGTACTTCGAGCTCACCGACGAGGTCGCGCTCATCTATATCTGCTCGGTCTGTGGCTATATCTATGACGAGGCGCAAGAGGGGCGCAAATGGGCGGATCTGCCCAAGAGCTGGGTGTGCCCGGTATGCGAGTCGGACAATAGCTATTTCAGGCTCACCTCTACATCGGTGGATACGCTCCTCGCGCGCGAGATGCCCGAGGGGCTGGAGCGCGACGATGACGAGCACGAGACGCATATGAACGCGATCCATCAGATGGCCAAGAGCGGGGAGTCGGTCTACGAGCCCATGCGTAGCACGAAGACGATCGTCTCATGGGACGATATTTTGATCAAGGGCGCACAGCTCGCCACGCTCCCGCTCAACGAGGAGACGCCGGTCAATACCACGACGGTGATCGGGCCCAACGCCGCAGCGCCCCTCGTCATCGAAACGCCGATCTATATCACGCATATGTCGTTCGGCGCGCTCTCGCGCGAATGTAAGCTGGCGCTCTCGAAGGGGAGCGCGTTGGTGAAAAGCGCGATGTGCTCCGGTGAGGGCGGGATCCTTCCCGGATCCATGACCGCCGCGTATCGGTATATCTTCGAATATATCCCGAACCGATACAGCGTCACCGACGAGAACCTGCGCGCGGCGGACGCCATCGAGATCAAGATCGGTCAATCGGCGAAGCCCGGCATGGGCGGGCACCTCCCCGGAACGAAGGTGACGCGCGAGATCGCCGCGGTACGCGGGTTTCCGCCAAGGAGCGATATCGTCAGCCCCGCGCACTACCCCGACATCACCTCGAAAGAGGAGCTGAAGGCGAAGGTCGATCTCCTTCGAGAGCGCTCCGGCGGGAAGCCCATCGGTGTGAAGTTCGCCGCGGGCGATATCGAGGGCGACCTCGCCGTGGCGCTTTTCGCCCAACCGGATTTCATCACCATCGACGGGCGGCCCGGCGCCACCGGCGCGGCGCCGAAGTTCGTCAAGGACGCGACCTCGATCCCGACGGTCTACGCGCTCTCACGCGCTCGCACCTATCTCGATACGCACGGCGGGGAGAATATCTCGCTGGTCATCACCGGCGGGCTGCGCGTCTCGTCCGATTTCGCCAAAGCCATCGCCATGGGCGCGGACGCCGTGGCCATCGGCACCGCCGCGCTCATGGCTTGCGGGTGCCAACAGTATCGTGTCTGCCATACCGGCAAATGCCCCATGGGCATCACCAGCCAGGAGCCCGCGTTGCGCAAACGGATCGACATCGATACCGCAGCCGAGCGCGTAGCGAACTTCCTCCGCGTGGCCACCGAGGAGCTCGAGACCTTCGCGCGGCTCACCGGGAACGGAGATGTCCATTCGCTCGCAATGAACAATATCTGCACCGTCGATACCGAGATCGCGAACCATACCGATATCCGCCATGTCTAAGGTGGAAGTGCGTGAGAGTATGCGTGAGCCCGCGAACGAACGAACGATCGAATGAACGATCGAACGAGCGTTCAGACGAGAGCGCGCAGATCAAATCACCTCACCTCACATCACATCACATCACATCACGATCGGATCGTACCGTTAGGATAGACAGACAGATAGACAGACAGACAGACAGACAGACAGACAGACAGAACCGATACACATAGAACCAAAACGACAGGACAATAGAGGGAGTACTATGAGCAAGACGGAAGAGAATCTCAAAGCCGCCTTTGCCGGCGAGAGCCAGGCGAGGAACAAATACGATTATTTCGCGAAGGTCGCCCGGAAAGAAGGGTACCACTATATCGCGAAGATATTCGAGGAGACGGCGATCAACGAGCATCAGCACGCAAAGGACGAGTTCCGGCTGTTGGGGGGGATCGGATCCACCGAGGAGAACCTCAAGGCCGCCATCGAGGGCGAGCACTACGAGGTCGTCACGATGTACCCCGAATTCGCACAGGAGGCGGAGGAAGAGGGCAACAAGAAAGCGGCGGCATTGTTTCGTATGATCGCAAAGGTCGAAGAGCAGCACCGGAACCGCTACAAGAAGCTATTGGAGAGGGTGGAGGACGGCACGGTGTTCAAACGCGACCAACCGATCCGGTGGAAATGCTCCGTGTGCGGGTTCGTCTATGAGGGAACCGAGCCGCCGGTGAAGTGCCCCTCCTGTAAACATCCGCG
>CAZSUE010000301.1:0-6252 GCA_964609045.1 uncultured archaeon
GGGGTTCCGGTTTCAGAATGCCGGTGAGGATCTGGACGCATCGAAGCAGGCTCACCGAATCGTTCCGTGGCAAGGTCGAGGCGCTGTTCTCGCAGCAGCACATGCTGCATCGTGATGCTAAGTAAGGAGCATGGACGGCTCGAACAGCGGTGAACGGTGGATAATGGACGATGGACGATGGACGATGGACGATGGATGATACCAGCGGACGGTGAAGGTCGGATGGAGGACGGCGGATGGTGGACGGCGGATACTGTCGTGTGGGGCGGAATGGAGCGGCTGGCAGAGAGGATAGAGGTGGGCCCCGGCTCACCGTCGGGGCGAAGGTCCACTGGGCTTGCGAGGTGGACCCAAACGATGCTGACGGACCCGTGCGATCAGCGGCTCAGCCGCGAAAATCGTCGCAGGGTTCGTCGTCGTCCATCGGTCGCGACCATTCCGCGGACTGGGGTTCGGTACAGATATCGAGCGGGAGTTGCTCCATGGCCTTGTCACAGCACATCGGCTCCTCATCGGTCTCGGGGTCGATCTCAACGGTCCGGTCGCATTCTTGACATTGGTAGCGTTGTTTGGTCATGTTTACACCGAAAAAATAGTGGTAGGATGGTCATTTGCATCGCATCGGCGAGAGTGGGATAGGAAATACAAAATATTTGAAAGCATATACTACACTTAAACTTTGCTCGGCGGGTCCGGTACGAACGGGGGCGGTCGTGGGACATGCGCACGGGTTGATAATGGTTTATATAGTTTTGGTCGGAAGCCGACAAAGCTTAAATACCCTAAAGCTAATAATAACGCAGAGTAGTCTAGTATATCCTTTCATAGCCAGGACGAAATCGAGAATCTACATCGTGCTCAGGTGATATTTATGGAAAAAGGTGACGTTATCGCCGTTGTGACTGCTGTAGCCATGGTAGCTGCAACCGGTGCATTGGCATTAAATGAGGCAAGAGTGGAAGCGGCGGGGTTCCCGTTCGCAGACAATATGAACTACGAATGGGAGCCTGCAGAACCTGGCCAGGGCGATAATGTTACATTCGAAGCGAAAAGTACGAGTCCGAACGGCGACATAACAAAATGGGTCTGGGATTGGGGCGACGAAAACTCGCCCGAGAAGGGCAGAGGAGAGAAAACCTACCACCATTTCGCGCAGCCGGGTACCTACAAGGTCACCTTGGCCTGCGCCGATGAGATCGGTCGCGTAGAAGCGCTCACCAAGGAGATCACGGTTAAGGAAATCACCGACAAAGAGCGCTACACCACCGACAATATCGCCGACGCCGGCGGCAACATGGAAGTGGAAGAAGATAAGCCGGCGACCTTCACCTTCAAAGGCACGCCAAAGAAAGAGGACCTCCCGCTCACGTATTACTGGGATTGGGACGACACCGACGGTGCTGACCGGGCCAACCCCGACAAGATCGAGCGGGATGTGACGGCGGGGAGGATCGAGACGACGCATACCTACGAGGATCCCGGGATGTATATCATCACGCTCTGGGTCGAGGACCCCGACGGCTACTGGGACGATAACACGATCAAGGTCAATGTTTTGGATGTGACCCCGCCCACCGCCGCGATGAGCGTCTCCAAGACCGACCCCGCCATGGGCGAAACGGTACTTTTCGACGCGTCCGGGTCCACGGATAACAACGCGCTCGCGTCGTACAAATGGGACTTTGGCGACGGCGCGTTCTACGAGGGCGCGGTGTGCGAGCACGCCTACGGCTCACCGGGCACCTACACGGTGAAATTGACCGTGGTCGATATGCACGGCAACGAGCATTCCGCCGAAGAGACGATCGAGGTCAAGGTCAGCTCCATCCCGATCGTGAAGATCAGCTTCAATGTGATCACGGAGACCAAGACCGTCCAGTTCAACGCCACCGCAACACAGGACGCGGTGCCGGACGATAATCTCCATTATACCTGGAACTTCGGTGACGGGACCGATCCGGTCGCCGGGTTAGGAATGATCGAGGTCGAGCATACCTACGCGAACGCGGGGAAGTTCGTGGTCACCGTGGTCGGGAGGAACTCCGGCGGCGGTATCGACTGGGACTCCGCCATGGTCTTCATCAAGGACAAGGCGGCCCCCAGTGCAACGATCTCTGCGTCGATCATCCCGTACGATAATGTGACCGCGCTCGAACCGGCCCAGGGCCCAACGGTCCAGACTCGTGTTGGCGATGTGGTACGGTTCGACGGGAGCGGCTCGAACGACGACCAGCGCGTCGTCTCCTGGAACTGGGCGTTCGGCGACGGGTCGCTCGGCGTGGGCGCCGTGTGCGACCATGTCTTCTCGCAGGTGGGCTCGTTCACCACGACGCTCACGGTCCTCGACGCGTCCGGCAACGAAGGCGAGGCGACGATCCCGGTGCAGGTGATCGACGACCTCGAACCGCTGGCGAACGCGGGCGACGACCATCGCGTGGATGTCGGCCAACCGGTCACCTTCAACGCATCGCAATCTACCGACGCCGGCGGCATCGCGTCCTATAGCTGGGACTTCGATGACACGAACGGCATCGCACCGGAAGCCACCGGTGCGGTCACATCCTACGCCTATCCGCTCCCCGGCGTCTATATCGCCACGGTAACCGTTACCGATAACTCGGGTAATGTGGATACCGACACGGTGGTGACCGTCGTTCGCGACACCGTCGCACCCACACCGGTTATCAGCGGATCGGATACCGTGTACCTGCAGCCGGGCAGGGCCCATACCTTCGACGGCAGCGGTTCGGCAGACAATGTCGGACTGGTGACCTGGCATTGGACGGTGACCAATACGAACGACCCAGCAGATGTCCATTACTCCGGTGGTCAGTACCTCACCCACACCTTCAATAACGACGATCCGAACAACCAAGCGATATATGAGGTCAAGCTCACCGTCTACGATACCTCGGGTAACGAAGCCAGTACCACGGTCACGGTCTATGTTTCACAGTATGACGAGGATGATCGCGCTCCGACCATCGACGTGGACACCGACCCCACTAATGTCAATAACGTACCCCATGGCCAGGACATCGAATTCGATGCCAGCGAGTCGGAAGATTCGCAGAGCGGGATCGAAGATTTCGTCTGGACATTGCAGGAGAACGGGAGCGGGCCGTTCTATGTGGTCGGCGTGGGCGATACATTGACCATCTCGTTCAGCACCCCCGGTCCCGTGACATTGACGCTGACCGTCACCGACGCCGCGGGCAACAGCGCGACCGAAAGCTGGAACATCAATGTGATCTAAGCAAATTGTCGACAGTGGATCAATGCTGTACATGAACTGAAATGAACTGAAATGAAGTGATCTGGCCGTCGTCGTACGCCGGATCGCTTCCTTTTTTTTCTTCTTTTTTTCTTTTTCCGCCCGCCTCTCCTCTCTCGTGTTCTCTAAATACCGTTCCCCATTCGCCTTTCGCATTTCGCTCTTCTCTTTTCCCTCTTCTTTTCGCACCTTGCTGGATCATCGCCAGCATGTATGAACGCATTCGGGGAATTCGACCAGCGCGCCCTCAGCGCTCGCCCGCGGCGAGATACTCCACCGCGTTGCGGAGCCCCCGCAAACTGAGCTCCTCCATGGGGAAGAGCTCGCCGATCCTCGCGATGGTGAACCATCCGCGGTGATGTTCCCACGCCTCCTTTGGGATCGGGTTGAGCCAGACGCTGTGCGGGAACGCCGCCCTAACCCGCTGTAACGACTCGATGGCAGGGACGTGATCGTAATTGTCGTAAGAGATCGCGCCGTACGGGTTGAGCAGTTCTTCCGGCGCCATGGCCGCGTCGCCGATGATGAAGAGGCGTGTGCGCGGGCTGGATTCGAGCACCGTTTCCAGCGGTAGTGCGTTGCGCCGCTTAGCATCGCGATAGATATGCGAGTAGATACAGTTATGGAAGAAATAGGTCTCGATATCTTTGAACCGCGCGTGCATCTTCGAAAAGACGGTGCGCACGATGGGCACGAACCGCGTCATCGACCGCCCGCCGTTGTCGATCAAGAGTATCACGGAGATCTTGTCGCGCAGCTCGCGTTGGAACACGAGCTCGATCTCGCCGGCGTTCTTCGCCGTTCGCGCGATGGTCGCATCGAGATCCAGCTCGCTCTTCGGCCCGGCGGGTACGAGCCGTTTGAGCGACTCGAGCGTCTGGCGGATATTCTCCGCCTTCAACGTACTCTCGGGGCTGTAGTTCGCGTATCGGCGCTCGCCGAGCACTTTGATCGCCGAGAAATGCGCCGCATCGCCGCCGACGCGGAAGCCGCGCTTTGCGTGGCCGGAGTGTCCGAACGGCGAATAGCCGCCGGTCCCCACCCACCGCCCGCCGCCGTGGTGCTCGCCCATCTGCGCCGCGACGGTTTCGAGGAACCGCTGGAGCAGCTCGTCCGCCGACGCGCGCCAGCGGATATCGGAGAGGCTCAACCCGCGCTCCTCGAGCTCGCGCTCGAGCCACTCTTTGAACGGCTTGGACTCGAGGAGCCGGTTGAGGTCCAACGGTTCGCCCGGCGGTGGGAGGTCCAGTGCGAGAAAATAGTGCGCGAACGCGCGCTCGAACGCGTCGATATCCTCGAGGCGCTTGACGCAGATGAGCCGTAATAAGGTGTAGAGCCGGTCGAGGCCGCCACCGAGGCCGCGCTTCAGCGCCTCCGTGTACTCGAGAACATGGCGCATGCTCACATCGACGCCATAGTCGCGAAGTGTGGAGAAGAACCCGAGATACGGCGCGGTCATGTCATCGCCTCATTCCTCCTCGGATGAGCTACCATCACGCTCGGCGGCGCTCTACCAGCCGCGTGAACGGGACCCCGGTGTCGAGAAGATGCGTTCCGACGCCGACCGCCGCGTCCGCTTTTTTCCCGTCGCGCGCTGGTAGTCGCCACTTGCGAACCGCTGGATATCGTTGGCGCGCTTGAGGAGCGTCCCCCGCAGCGGGAGCGTATCGAGGTCTTTTGCCACACGCTTGAGCCGCTTGCGCGAGAACCCACGCTCGAGAAGGCCGTGGATCCAATCGAGGAGCTCGGAGGTCGCGGGCGGCTTTTCGAACCCGAGCTCGCGCAGCTGGTAGAAGACGCCTAGGGCGGTATCGACGAACTTCGTGTCCAGTTCGGGGTAGTGGAGCGAGACGATCTCGCGCATCTGGTCCGGGTCGGGGAAATCGATATAATGACAGAAACAGCGCCGGAGGAACGGATCGCTCAGCTCGCGTTTCGCGTTGGAGGTAATGAAGATGAACGGCCGGACTCGTGCGCGCACGACGCGATCGATCTCGCGGATGGTGAACTGGTTCTCCTCGAGCACATCGAGGAGGTTGTCCTGCACATCCGATTCGGTCTTATCGACCTCGTCGAGGAGGAGCACCACACGCTTCGGAGAGGTGAACGCTTTCCCGATGGGGCCGAAGGTGAGATAGTCTTCGAACCGCGCCACATCGCGTCCCGTATCGCCGGCGCCGAACCGCGAGTCGTAGAGCCTGAGGACGCTGTCGTGCGTATAGCACATCTCCTCGCCCTTCATCGTGGATTTGCAGCGCGCGATCTCGATTTGCATATCCAGCGCGCGTGCGACCTCGATGGCGAGCTGCGTCTTCCCAGTGCCCGCCTCGCCCATGAGGAGGAGCGGTTTCTCCATCACCATGGCGATGTTCACGATCTCTTGCAACGCGGCGGTGAGGTAGTAGCGGTCCGTACCCTCGAACTGCTCGGTGGCCATACACGCTGGCCATACCGGCGAGCGCTACATAAAGGCTTCGACCGGTCGGCTCAAACGTCCGTTCGTGCAGCCGCATGGGGTCGGGTCGTAACCCGGAGACTACATTCATTCCGATCCAGACCATATCATATCATTCATTTCATTCATTTCATATTTCATGTGCTGTCTTGGGGCGTCCCTCCAGATCAAAGTCGTTCGTCGTTCGTGGTTACCGATCGGGGGTTAGCGGACCATAGCGTTAAATAATCGCGCGGTATTGGTCGAGATGATGTCGCCCGCCTATGTGCCGGTGGTTGATATCCCGGCGATTACCGAGGAGCCGCTCGAATTCACCACACCGAAGGGTGAGTTCGTCGACCGCCAGGAGATCATCGACGACCTCTACGACCTTGCGCTGCTGGGGCTCAAACCGTTCTCATCGAACATGGCGATCATCGGCCCGCGTCGAATCGGCAAGAGCGCGATCATCGAGCGGGTCTTCAACCACATGTACACGAGCCAGCGTGATGTGATACCGCTCTATTTCTCGTTTCGCACCTAT
>CAZSUE010000302.1:0-1821 GCA_964609045.1 uncultured archaeon
CAACGAGCTCCTCGAACTCGTCGGGATCGATGCTCTCGTCGCCCACCGATAGCGACCAGTCGTACTGGACGAGCTGTCGATGCCCGAACCGCCCCGTACTCTCCTCTGCCACGGTAGGGGTGGACTGTTTCGGCTTCATCTTGAGCTTGACCCCGAGCTGTGCGGCTGGCTGGCCCCACCATGAGGGGAGCATGACACCGAACCCGCTCTTTTTCAATAGTGGCGCGGTCTCGCGGAGGAACGCGTAGGCGTCGTCGGTGCGAAGGTCGAGGTGCGTGGGCGTTGCGGTCTGGAGCGCGTCGACGAGGCGTGGGTAGACCCGCATCGCCGTCCCGAGGTCCTCGAGGAGACGGTGGGTGGGGTTGGCAAAGAGCCGGTTCTGGAACCGCAGCTGCTCCTCTCTTGCACGCCAGACGAGTGTGGCGGGAACGAGGAGGCTCTTATCTTCGAGCGGCTGGAGATGGAAGGTCAGCCGCCAGGGTGTCTCTTCGTTCCCCTCCTCGTCGTATTGCGGCTCCTCGAGCCGGAAGAGCGTGCGCACGGCGTCGGGTGTCTCTGGTGTCTCGAGCGCGTTGTACCATTCCTCGAGCCGTTGTTCGAGTCGCGTGCATGCTTTGGGTGGTGCGTCGATGATCGGTGCGGGGCATGAAAGCGCCTGGAGCCAGCGCTCGTAGACCACCGTATACTTCGCCGGGCGCCCAGGTCGGCGGGGGAGCATGGCGTGGACGTCGGGAGTATCGATGGCGGTGCGCACGAACGCGTCGAGCATCACCCCGATGAGGCGGGTGGCGGGGTCCCCTCCATCCTCTTGTGCGCCATCGGACCGCCTCTCGGTCGTGGCGGCATCCCGCACCGATCGGAACGCGGGCGGCATCGCTTTGATGAGCCGATCGAGGTAGACTTGCTCGTCGGTATCGAGCTGCGGCTTCCAGCGCGCCTCGTAGCGTGTTTCCGATCCTTCACCGTCGTCGGTCGTGGCGGTTACGGAACGGAGCGTGGGGAGGTATCGATGGCGCGCGACGAGCGCGAGCGCGAACTTCGCGATCTCTATCGCGTAAGCGAGCGTCGCGCCGTAGACATAGCCGTGCTTGGGTTGTGCGGGGAGCGAATGGAGGAACGAGACCAGACGGCCGGTGTCGAGTGTGACACCTGGGACATTCCACGGCCTTAGCGTAATGTCGTTCGTACGGAAATGGCTGCGGTCGCCTTCATGGACCAGCTCCGGCGACGGCAGCGGCGAATAGCGCGTTCCCGGGATCTGGAGCGGCAGCGTACGCTCTTCTTGTACCGCCTCGGCCGCGTTCGCTGCGGTGAGTGTTTCCACTGTGGCAATGAGCGTGGCGCTGTCGCAAGCGTACGGGTGCGGTTTGGGCGGCGGCGTTTTCGGCGGCCGCCCCATCCGCTTCGGGAGCGCGAGCGGCTGCGCGGAGTCTTCGGCCCAGATATGGAGCGCTGGCGTGTTGAGGTCGCCCCAGAGCGCATGGATGGCGAGCATGATAATCCGACCTCTTGAGGAGGTGATTGTTGACCATCATCAGACTTCCCATATTAAACTGCACTGTTGGGGAGAGAGGGGGCGGGAACTGGGGGCCGGGTCTAAGGTCACCCCACACCCCTCGCTGGCCCGGGCGGAATTACGGTCTCGCACGGGTTTGAGAGCGGCCATGGGCTGTGGGTTGGGGGGCCTCTCGCCAAGTTGCGGCATTGAGCCAAGCCGATAGGGGGCATGATTATCGGGAATGCTCAAACGCGGTCCAGACTCGGTTTCGCGCGGATTTGATGCAGGCTGATAAGTGGGGACGCGAGCATGATCGGGAATGC
>CAZSUE010000302.1:1921-6250 GCA_964609045.1 uncultured archaeon
TCAAACGCGGTATAGAATCGGTCTCGCGCGGATTTGAGGCAGGCTGATAAGGGGGGACGCGAGCATTATCGGGTATACTCAAACGCGGTCCAGACTCGGTCTCGCGCGGGTTTGAGGCATGCTGATAAGGGGGCAGCAAGCATTATCGGGTATGCTCAAACGCGGTATAGAATCGGTCTCGCGCGGATTTGAGGCAGGCTGATAAGGGGGCAGCAACCATTATCGGGAATGCTCAAACGCGGCATAGACTCGGCCTCGCGCGGGTTTGAGGCAGGCTGATAAGGGGGCAGCAAGCATTATCGGGTATGCTCAAACCTCCTCGGCCAAAGGCTCGTGGTACTCAACCACTAGAAAAAGTAGCATCCCTACTTTGTTTTTGATAAGGATGGCGGTGACGATATGCCCGTGCGTCGGTACATGGACCGTCAGAGGGTTCAGCTACGCCGACGCCCATGTGCACCAGCGATGACGACGGCGACGATCGCGCCGAGCGCGATGAGGAGGATGCCGAGTGAGAATCCCGGCGATCCCATCGCCTCGTCACATTCCTCATATTCAAGATCGTTCGCATCGCCTTCACCGGAGGTGCGCGATGGTGAGGCGAGTGGCACGGAGGTTGACGGGTCCGTCGCGGGCCCTGCGCTCGGCTTTTCCGCGGCTCCACCGTCCATATTCTCGTCGGGTGCGACTGCTGGCTCCTCCGGTTCTTGCACCGGCAGCTCGACGATCATGCTCGTGTAGTCGCATACGAACCCGTACGCGATAGCGAGCGCGGTGGCCTCCCCGTCGAGTACCGCTTGTGCGCTCTCAGCGCTTGCGAGATCGCCGCTTGCGATGGCGCGAATGCGCTGGTATGCCCAGAACCGTTCGACGAACGCATCATCGCGCATCGTGGTGATATGGACGGTGTCCGAGAACGCACGCTCACCCGCACCGCTCATCGCATTCGTGATGAAAGTGAACGCGTCGGTATCATTCGCATCGAACCGCCCGGTAACGACGATCTCCGACCCATCGAAGAGGTAGTCCCTGCGCTCGGGATAGATATCGGACGCCCAGCTCGGATAGAAGAACCAGATATTTCTGAGGAGCGGTGTGGAGATGGTCGCGTAGAACTCGACCAGCTGGGCGGCGCTCGCGGTCCCCGCATCGATCTTGAGCGCGCTGCCGCGGTTCTCCTCAGCGAGCGCGTCGAGGAAGTCCATATTGGCCCCGTCGCCGAACCCGAGCGTGAATATTGCCGCCTCCACGTGGTTCTTGCGCCGCACCGCGTTTCGCACCTCGTCGGGGCCGCCGTTCGTGTTCGGATGCCCGTCGGTGAGGAACACGATGACGGGGAGCTCTGCGTCGGGTGTCTGGAGCATCTCGAGCGCGACGACGAGCGCATCGTGCGCGTTGGTGCTCCCGCCGGCGTACTGGCTCGCGACGAACTCTGCCGCCGCGTCGCGGTTCGACTCGGTGGCGGGGACGAACTCCTTTTTCCAGCAGTTCGCGCCGTTGGAGAAGAAGATGAGATTGAAATCGTCCTCTGGATGGAGCTGGTCGACGATACAGGTGAACGCCTCCTTCATCTGCGCGATCTTCGTACCGCTCATGGATCCTGAGACATCGAGCACGAACGCGATATCTTTCGGCATATACCCGCCGAGCGCGTCGGCGCCCGGTGCATAGATATGCATGAAATAGCCCTCACCCTCGTCGTTGGCGCTGGCGAGGAGCTGACCGGCTGTGTTCGTGGGTGCAACCTCGTATGCGAGCGTGAACGCGGGCACCGCGGTGACATTCTCCGCACGGTAGGCGACGGTGTAGGATCCGTTATCTGCGTGGCTCAGTTGGAACGGCATATGCTGTGGCAACGGTTGGAGCTCGTCGATCGCGCGGTCGTAGCGCACCGTCGCATCGAACGCAACCGTTCCGATAGGTGCGGAGGTCTGGATTTCCAGTCCGGTGGTATAGCGATACCCGTCCACCGTGCGCACGAGATACTCCTCGTACTGCAGTTTCGCGCGTATCGTTTCGTACGGTGCGAGGTTGAGCGCGAGCGTGAACGCTTCGCTAGCGGTATCGCTGGCGGCGACGAGTGCTGCGGACTGGCCCTCCGCCTTCGCTGCATCATACCGCTCTGCGGCGGTCTCCCGTTCGACGACTGACCCATAATAGAGCGTCTCGTCGCGCTGGAGCGTGAGATTGGATATGAATGCATCCGGTGGGATACTGAACGCGATCTGTGTCTCGCACGAAGCGTTGGTCGGGTTCGCAAGCTGCTGGGTGACAGTGGTACGGGCGTACGAATTCTCGATGGTGGCATCGATCTCGAGCGCGAGGATCTGCGGGGCGGATGTCGGCGCTCTCGTGGTCGCATGTTCGGCCGATGCGTGCATGACGGCGAGCTGTGCGCTGGCGCCGACGATAACGAGAAGCACAAGCGTATGGAGGAGCGTGTGGGGCCCAAACCTCGATCGTCCTCTAAAGATCGAGCAACGGTTGGGCGTGCGTTTTCGGCGCCGGCGTTCGTTGGTCGTTCGGTTGGTTCCTGCCGTTTTCTGGGGCTGGTGGTCGTATCTCATAACTTCACCGGATCGAATATCGGTATCGGCCGTTATAAACGCTCAAAAATCGTTTGGGACGCGCCGAACAGCGACCGGTGGTATATATACCCCGGAGTCGGTCATTATCGTTAGCGACCGGTGTCAACGATGCACGGCGACCGTGACGGGAAGATCACGCTGGATAGGAAGAGCTTCACGATCCTCGCGTCCGAGACGCGGATCGCGATCCTCAAAGCGCTCGACGGGTGCCAAAAGACGGTGACCGAGCTCGCGCGCGAGCTGGATATGAATAAGTCCACGGTCTACGAACATCTCACCCGCCTCTGCGATGCGGCGCTGATCAAGCGTCTCGAGGAGCGGCGGCGGAAAGCGTCGAAACCGCGCCCGAACCAGCCGCCGCGGCGAACGGGGAAACGGAAATGGGTCTATTACGCGCTCACATGGAAGGGGCGTAAGATCCTGCATCCGGAGCGGGTGACGATCACTATCGCGATCACCATCGCGCTCGCTGCAGCGGTCATCATCGCGCTCCTCATCACACTCGCGTACCGGGGGCCAGGGCCCGCGCCGTACGAGCCCGCGCCGCTCGCAGACGAACACGCGCCAGTGGTGGAAGACTGGAGCGTGCCGCGGTTCAGCCGCGATGTGGATATGAATGGATCCAATACAGTCACCTTCGGCGCGCGGGTCTACGATCCGGTCGTCGATGCACGCGAGAATGTCTCCGCCGTCGACCCTGCCACGATCCATATTGCGTACGGGATCGGCGCGGGTCGGGACGAGGCGTCACCCTCAATCCTCGACTGGCAGAATCTGAGCGCGACGCAGCTCGGGGAGCGGGTGCGGGCGGAGATACCAGACCGCGCAGCGCTCCTCGACGAGCATGCTGGACGGTATCTCTATCTCGAGATCGCCGCCGCGGATCGCGCCGGGAATAGCGTCCGCGCAGTGCGTGTCGTATATATCCCAACATTCTCCGAGCCGGAGCTCGTCCCCACGGCGCTTGCGGTGGCACGGGCAGAAGCGGCAGGGTACGCACAGTTCTCGCTGGAGCTCACCATCTCGAACCATGGCGCACGCGGTGCCATGGGCGTGCGCGTGGTGGTCTTTAGCGCGGACCCCGATGCGGATGGCAACGGGATCATCGACCCCAATTTTGCGCCGCAGCGAGAGCGGTTTATCGTGGCAGAGTTTACCGTCGATGTCGCCGCAAACGGGACCGCCGTTGCGAGCGAGGTGGTTGATGCGCGGAATGCGCGCATGGCCGGGACCGAGCTCTATGTCGCCGTGGACCCGAACGGCGCGGTGGCGGATCAAGATCGAGGGAACAATGTCGCCGCGTTCGATGCGATCGCGTTCGCGCGGTATGCGCGCGGTGGGGAGCCTGCAGAAGATGACGGGGTGAGTGAAGCGTCGGATGAGGCCGAAAGTGCGGCGGTGTGCGGCCTCATCTGGCTCGTCGTTGCGGTAGGCACGGCGGTCATGGTCGTTCTGGTGGTGAGGAGTATACGGCGCAGACGGCGGGTGGGGTGAGAGTTCCGTGGGGGCTCTCTGGGTGATTTGAGCCAAGCCGATATGAACGCTCGAACGCGTGCCGCTCGCGGTCCCAATGCCGTTTGAGCCAAGCCGATATTGTCGGGACTCCGCAGCGTCTCGGGAATGCTCAAACGCGTGCCGCTCGCGGTGCCATGGCCGTTTGAGCCAGGCCGATATCGTCGGTTCACGGCAGCGTCTCGGGAACGCTCGAACGCGTGCCGCTCGCGGTGCCAATGCCGTTTGA
>CAZSUE010000303.1:0-6243 GCA_964609045.1 uncultured archaeon
GTCTCCCTGCGCGAGGAGATCGACCAGAAGATCATCTACGCATGCCAGAGCCGGGTGGATACCATCGTGAAGCATCCGGATGTTATCGCGAAGATGGGCGAGGTCGGGTTCAAGCTCTTCTTCCTCGGCGTCGAATCGATCCATCAGAAAGCGCTGGACCATATGGGCAAACAGATCAAGGCCGAACAGATCACCAAAGCGGTGGAGATCCTCCACGAGAACGGCATCCTCTCCTACGGCTCGTTCATCGTGGGCAATGTCGGCGAGACGCGCGACGATGTGCTCAAGACCATCGATTTCATCAAGAAGGTGCGGTTCACCTTTATCCAAGCCGGTGCGATCACGCCCTATCCCGCGACCAAGCTCTACGACGACGCGCTGGAGAACGGATGGCTGAAGGAGGAGAACCGGCACTGGTGGCAACACGAGCACGATCACGCGCTCATGGATACGCCCGACCTCACCCGCGAGGAGATCGGCGACCTCACCCGCCAGACGATGAAGAGCTTCTATTACGATTGGAAAAAATATGTCAGCCCGGCGGAGTGGGCCACCGTGCTGAGTAAGCAGTTCCGATGGTGGCGCGAGCTCGCACCCACCGTGATCGTGCGCGGGATACGCGATTTCCTGCTGCGGTTCTAATTCAGTACACTCAGTACCATATCTCTTTTCCTCTCCTATTGGCAGAGCTGGAGCGATCACCGCCGCACCGCATTATTGCGATACGATCCATGCCAAATCATGGTATCATATCATAGCACCGTGGCTGGGCACCTATAAGGAATGGGGGTGAGTCGGGGAGAAGCGCCTATCGCGGGGGGAAGACGAGGCGGCGATGTGCTGCCCCTGAAGGGCGGCCGAATTCGCGCTCAGTCCAGCTCTTCGCCGCATTCGGCACATTCTGTCGCATCGGCTGTGGCTTGTGCACCACATGCGGGGCAATAGCGACCGGTATCTGGCACCGCGACCGGCGTTTCTGATGAGTCGGGCATGGAAGCAGCGTTCTCGTTCATGCCTTCGCCCATGGCACCGAGCATCTCGCCCATAGCATCACCCATAGCGTCGCCCATCGCGCCACCCAACGCCTCGCCCATGGCATCGCCCATCTGGCTCATGAGCTGGCCCATCCCTTCGCCAAGACCGGAAAAGAGCGCCTCCATCGCTTTGCTCATCAGGTCCATGGAGTGTTGGGGGAGGGTATCGACCATTGCAATGAGCTCCTCGCGCGATGCGACTGGCTCGTCATCTCCGAGGTTCGCCATATGTTCCATATAAAAGGTCGCGAGGTCGCTCTCGCCGTCGACGCTTTTCAAGCGAACCTCTTCCATCGGCAGCGGCACCGCCGCGGTCTGGTCGCCAGGCATGGTGACCACTTCGCCGGTGGGCGTCTTTGAATAAAAGATATAGCCGCTCGTACCCTCTGCCGTCACATTCGCATACACGATGGTGCCATTGCGGTTGATATGGTTCTCCGCTTCATACTCCATTTCCTGGGCGTCGCCCATCATCGAAACTTTCATCGTCCCCGTCGTGGTCGAGAGCTGCTCGAAACCTTCGTCTTCCAATGCCATGATCATTCCTTCCTACGCTCGAACCTCATATGCAAAAAAGCACATAGAGTGAAGCGTCCACTGCAATAATGCTACATAATCCTTTCTCTGCTAATGAGTAAAAGGTACATGCGAGATAACCGACGGGTTGTCAGACTTTCTCGAGTGCGTGAAAATTCCCAATTGAAGTTGACCCGGTTTTCCCACCGAAAATTGACCCACCCCGGTCCCATATATACCCTGCCTCAACGCAGGAGCATAGGGGATGTTAACAATGGATGACTGGGTAACCATGACTGGGTAACCATACGAAACATGGAACGGCGAGATCCAAGCATGGGAACGCGGACGATCGCAAGAGAGCTGGGCATTGCCGCGACAAGAAATGGAGTGTCCTTTTCGTCGAGTGGCCTCATGATCTCGATCACGCTCACAAAAGTGCTCGCAAATGCGTTATACGGGAGCAGCGTGATCGCGTCGAATCGAAAAGACTCGCCATCAATTGATCGAATACCGCCCGATCCAGACCCAAGCGCGTGCATAACCTGTTCCGATGTCTTTGGATCTCGATCGAGAGGAGATCGGGGGCAAAGAACATGAACGGGAACATGAACGGGAACATGAACGGGAACTTGAACGGGAACTTGAACATGAATTGTTCCGCAAAAATGATACGTGTCGTGATCGGCGATCGGCGGTGATCCGATATGTACCGATTCGGGTCAATGATCGGTCGCAGCGTTCATCTTCTCCACATACTTGAGTTGCGAACGAAAACCCTCTCATACCCCTTGCAGACCGGGGTTTTGCTCATACCGCTCTTGCCATCGGTCCGGAGAAGCCCGTGCATGCGCGGGGAGTGGACGCCTCAGCTATCTGCGAGCGCGCGAGCGATGCGAAGGCGAACAGTTATGTAGGCTCGGTACCTGTTTCCTATCATCTCACAGTAATTCAATTCCCTTCACTTCATCCCTCCCTCCCGGATCGCATGGGGACGCCCGGGAGGAGCAGTGAAAGACGATGAGCGGGTGGCGATAGTATCCCGACCGGGACCGTACATGCTTGTTACGATACGGGAGGAGAGCGCCCAGCGGATGCGTTCATCCTCGCGCACGACATCGGCACCAGCGGCGACAAGGCCGTGCTCATCGATACCCGCGGGAACATCCACGGCGCCGTGTGCGGCCAGTACCCGCTGCATCACCCGCACCCGAGCTGGGCGGAGCAGGATGCGAACCAGTGGTGGTCGGTGGTCTGCACCACCACGAGACAGCTGCTCGAGTATACCGGCGTGGACCCACAAAAGATCGCCGGGCTCGTGTTCTCATGCATGATGGCCACCACGGTGCCGGTGGACGAAGCGGGCGAGCCGCTCCGACCCGCCATCCTCTGGCTCGATTCGCGCTCGCATCGTCAAGCGCGACAGATCGTCGACGGCATCCTCAAGATCAAGGGGTATGGTCTCTGGCGGCTCCTCATGTTCCTCCGACGCACCGGCGGCGTCCCCTCGCTGGCGGGCAAGGACACGATCTCCAAGATCCAGTGGATACGCGAGAACGAGCCCGCGGTGGCGAAAAGGACCGCGAAATACCTCGATTGCAAGGATTTCCTCATCCACCGCTGCACCGGCCGGTTCGTCACCTCGCGCGACCTCGCGTCGCTCTCATGGATGATGGATACGCGCCGCGGCCACCTCGGCTGGTCCGAGCGCATCCTCGCCCTCCTCGATCTTGCGCCGGAGAAATTGCCCGCCATCGAGACCTCCACCACCGTCGTGGGCGAGGTCACTGACACCGCCGCCACTGCGCTCGGCATCCCTGCAGGGACGCCCGTGGTCAACGGCGCGGGCGATATGGCCGCCGCGCTCATCGGGTCCGGCGCGGTCAGCGCCAACGAGGTGCATACCTATATCGGCACCAGCGGGTGGGTCGCCGCACCGGTCACACGGCGTCTCCTCTCGATCTCCGACTATATCGGCAGTATCTGGTCCGCAGATCCGGATAAATATATGTGTATCGCCGAACAGGAGGTCTCCGGCGCGGCGTTCGATTGGTTCCGCACGCAGCTCTGTGCGAACGAGACTTATGCGGTCCTCGACGAGCTCGCCGCGGCGGTACCGCCTGGCGCCGGGAAGGTGATCTTCACCCCATGGATGTTCGGTGAGCGCTCGCCCATCGACGATCACTATGTCCGCGGCGGGTTCTTCAACCTCAGCCTCGAGACCACGCGCGAGCAGATGGTGCGTGCGGTCATGGAGGGCGTCGCGTACCATATCCGGTGGATGCTGGACGCGCTCGAAGCGCTCCTCGCCAAAGAGAACGCGAGCGTCGATTGGATGAACATCATCGGCGGTGGCGCGGTATCGGATATCTGGTGCCAGATCATCGCCGATGTGACCCATAAGAGGATCCGGCGCGTCGCCGCACCGCGCGAGCGCGTCTCGGTCGGCGCCGCGCTCATCGCATGCGTGGCGCTCGGGTACGACCGCTGCTGCGAGGACCTCTGTCACAAGATCGATATTGTCGCCGAGTTCGAACCGATCGATGCGCACCAGGCGATCTATGCCGAGCTTTACGCTGCGTTCAAGCGCCTCTACCGCGATAACGCAGCGCTCTACCGCGAGCTCAACACCGACGACGCCGATGCGCCGCACCGGCGCCAGTAGCGGTGCAATTGGGTCAAAGGCCAACCCCTTGTTCCCCTGTTCCCCAACCCCTCGTTCCCCTGTATTTGCATGATGCATTTGCGAAATTCTTTTATAGCGGTCCAGAGGATGATGCATCGATTGGTGAGAGTGGTCCCGTTGGACGGCTCCGTCATCATTTACTTAGCTTAGACACAGTGCCCCGGTCCGACTCTATGGTTCAAGCGTTCCAGGCGAAGGTAGGGCTGAGAGAGAACGATTGCCCCGGTTCCTGCCGTTGCATGATAGCGCCTGGACATAGTGCTCCAAACAGCGGTCAAAACCAGTTCTCATCGGTGGATATGTGCCCCGGAAAGTGAGTATTGCGGTGCTCTGCGGTGGACGTTCGCGGCGGTTTGAGGGCGAGAATAAGCTATTGATCAGGATCGACGGAGAGTTGATGCTCGAGACCGTCTACAAACGCCTACAACCGTTTGCGCAGGATATCTTTTACCAGGGCTGCCCCGTGAGCAAGAACCCGGGGGCCGACGTTGGGGTGCACCTTCCGCCAGCAGGCTCCCATCCCGATATTGTGGACGGGAAGGGGCCGCTCGGCGGTATCTATTCCGCGTTGGTCCATGCAAAAGAAGAGCGGGTCGTGGTGGTTGCCGCAGATATGCCGTTCATCGACCCACGGATATTCAACGAGCTCGTGCGCGATCCAACATACTGCTGCGTCGTACCGCGCTGGCGTAACGGCCACCTGGAACCGCTCTGTGCGCTCTATCACACCGCGGTCACGGCTGCAGTCGAGCAGCTTCTCGCCAGCGGGCAGCTCGCCATTTCCGCCCTCTACAAATCGCTCCCGCCCAGAGCGGTGAAATGGCTCGATATCGACGCGATGATCGCAACACAGCGCCTCGATGGGCAGTGTTTCCAGAACATCAATCTCCGAAGCGACCTCGAGCGTATCGATAAGCGTTCCCCACCGGAGCTTAAGCGGTCCAGCACGCCGAGCGGTCGGTGAGGTAAAAGACGATACAGCCCCTACTCTCGTTGGCGTCGATGGAGAACACGATAGTAAGCAGCGGGATCGTGTATCATTGGAAATATGCCCCGCTCCGTAGCCGTTCCAGTGCCTGCGCGGACGCGTCCGTGGCCGTCACAACACCCCCCTCCCGGCGGGTCCCGTCGGGTCGCAGCACACCGGGTCAAACCGAGAGGAGATATCCCGTACGGAGCCGATGATCGTGGCGTCGTGGAGGACTCGTTATTCCATACCGTTCCAATAGGTCTATTGCAACACCCCAACGCGCTTATCTATCCGCACTATCCGCACTATCCGCAACGATCGAACTTAGCGCAGTATCCTATCTTTACCCGCTTTAACCTCAAGAATGACGGATCCCGCTCCACATCTCCCGTCCTTATTTGCATTACATCTTCCCAATCCCATGCGCAACAGCACAAACTGTCTGTCACCTCCCGTCCCTTCTCAGTAGATTCTTAACCCACCCGCCCTATAGCGGTCGAAAGAAGCTGGAACCATGACCACTACCCCAGGCACCAAGCCGAGCCCGCAAAAATGCATGGCCGCTTCGCACGACGCGCACCGTTCCGAGCGAAAACAGCGTCCCTCCACACCATACGATAACGGCGACGAGCCGGCCGAAGAACGATTCGACCCCGACCGCCGCGCCGCGGCGAAACGCTACTCGCAAATCAGCCTCGTCATGGGCATCACGATGTTTTTCCTCTCGCTCGTCATCCTCGTCGCGCTCCTTGCAACCGGCCTCTCTTCCACGATTTGCGATCATTACTATTCGCTCGGTCTCTCGCGCCCCGCCGTGGTCGCCGCCTATCTCCTCACCCTCATCGTTCTTCTTGCGCCCATCGAGCTGCCGCTTGCGTTCCTCTCGGGCTACATCCTCGAGCATCGGTTCGGGCTCTCCGACGAATCGGTCGCGCACTGGCTTGCGCGCGAGGCGAAAGGGCTCGCGCTCGGGCTCGGCATCAGGCTCGCGCTCATCGAGGCACTCTACTGGCTCCTCGCCGTTGCGCCCGCATACT